>CAZVLC010000032.1:3656-9398 GCA_964627885.1 uncultured Peptococcaceae bacterium | reverse complement strand
CAACTGGTTCTTACCCCCGTCACTGCCTGTCCGACACTGGCGCGACGCCTGTACGAACGCCGCGCGCGTTTCCTCACTCCGTCACCTCGAACGCTCCCGTAAGCCTGATGTCCCTCGACGAGTGTCCGACCCAGACTTTGAACTCACCGGGCTCCACCACACGTTTCATGGCGCGGTCGAGGAGCGACAGTTCCTTGTCGGTGAGGACAAACGTGACGGTCTTCTTTTCACGCGGCCCGAGTTCGATTTTCTCGAAGCCCTTCAATTCAATCCACGGGGTCGATACGCTGCTGACGACGTCCTGGATATAGAGCTGAACGACTTCCTTTCCCGCACGTGAGCCGGTATTCTCCACATCGACGGCGACATGCACCGTTTCGCCGGCGGCTATTGTGGCGGGAGAGATTCTGAGACTCGAATAGCTGTATTCCGTATAACTCAGCCCGTGGCCGAACGGATACAGCGGATGCGGGCTGTCGAGGTCGACGAAGGCTTTTCCCCAGCCTTTGTTTATCCAGTATTCCTTTGACTTTTTATGGTTGTAATACGCCGGAAGCTGTCCCGAATGCCGCGGGATTGTCACCGACAGGCGTCCGCCGGGATCGATGTCGCCGAACAGGATATCAGCAATCGCATGGCCGCCCTGTTCGCCGCTTACCCATGTTTCGAGGATCGCCGGGACATGAGCGTCTATCCAGCGTATTGACAGCGGACGGCCGTTGACGAGGATCACGACGGTCGGGGTGCCGGTAGCGTGTACCGCCCTGACGAGTTCCTCCTGCATACCTGTCAAGTCGAGGCTTGCGACATCGTAACCCTCGCCGCTCGTAATCTGGTCTCCCTCGGTCTGCCATGCGTTGTCGCCGACTACGACAACGGCGACATCGGCGCGGGCGGCGGCGGCTTTCGCCTTGGCGATCTCGTCGATGTCCCTGTTGAACACGTTGCAGCCCTTGACATAGGTGACCTTCGTGCTTGTCGGCACTTTCGCCTTGATGCCATGTAAAACGCGCACGATTTCATGGGCTACATCTATGGCGACATTTACCTGCGCTTCTTCGGTAGAAGCTCCTAAATGAGGAGTAACAATCACTTCCGGCAAAGTAAATAACGGGCTTTGGGTTTGCGGCTCATTTTCATAGACATCCAAGGCTGCTCCGGCCACTTTTTTGCTGACAATCCCTTCATATAAAGCAGCTTCATCAATAATCCCGCCGCGCGCCACGTTTAAGAGACGTACGCCATCTTTCATTTTCGCAATCTGGGCCGCCCCGATCATATGCTTTGTTTCCGGGGTCAAAGGCATATGCACCGTAATAAAATCACATTCACTCAATAAGAGCTCAAGCGGTACCGATTCAACTCCGGCCTTTTTCGCTACTTCCTGTGTTACAAATGGATCATATACTAATACCTTCATTCCAAAAGCTTTACTTCTCTTGCCAACCTCAGTACCAATTTTACCGTAACCGACAATCCCCAAGGTTTTGTTTCTTAACTCCACACCGACAAATTTAGAACGGTTCCATTGGCCCTGCCTTAATGAAGAATCCGCCTGAGGAATATGCCGTGCCAGCGCCATCATCATCGCCATCGTATGTTCACAAGCAGCAATGGTATTCCCATCAGGGGTATTTACAACAACAACGCCTTTCTGTGTCGCCGCTTGCACATCAATATTATCAATCCCTACTCCGGCTCTCCCCACTACCTTTAATTGCTCCGCTTTGTCCAGAATTTTTTTGGTGATCTTGGTGTCACTGCGTACTACAATCCCATGGTATTGGTCCACAATCGCACAGATTTCATCCTCCGTTTGTTTTAGCTTTACATCAACTTCGATCTCCGGATCCTCCCGAAAAACCGCGAGCCCTTTCTCCGAAATCTTATCACAAACAAGTACTTTCAATTTTATTCTCTCCTCTCCCCAATTGCCCTTCCATATTTTTTCACTATTTGCCTGCTTTTACTAACAGCTCCTGCACCGCAGCGACCCCTTGCCCTAACTGAATATCCATTCCTAATTCTTTTAGAGTTCTTTCGAGAGCCGCAATTGTCATGATAATATCATTAACATGAACATAACCTAAATGCCCTATCCGGAAAATTTCTGTCTGTAATTTGCCTTGTCCTCCGGCGATTAAGACATTATGTTTATCACGCATTAGTTTAGTGATTTTCTTGACATCAAGATCGCCTGGTTTTTTTACAGCGGTCACCGCATTGGAAGCCGCCTCATCACTGGTAAGAGGCTCCATTCCCAAAGCCTTGACAGCTGTTCTGACTAACGTTTTATAGAACGCATGACGCTCGTAGATATTCTCGAGCCCTTCCTCCTGCATAATTCCCAGCGTTTCCTTTAAGGCGACAATTAAGCTGGTGGCAGGAGTATACGGCGTTGTACTTTTTTCTAATAAATTCTTCCGCGCCGCCCGTAAATCAAAATAAAAACGGGGGCTGGTTACTTTTTCACAAACCGCCCATGCTTTCGGACTAACACTGATAAAGGCTAATCCGGGAGGAAGCATATAGGCTTTTTGCGAACCACTCACTACAACATCAAGCTTCCATTCATCTACCGGCAAAGGAGAAACCGCCATGCCACTGATTGAATCCACAATAAATAGTGCTGGATGATCCTGCATAGCATCTCTTAACGCCTTAATATCATTTAAAACCCCAGTGGATGTCTCATTATGCGTTACAAAAACAGCTTTGATTTTTTGCTGAGTATCTTGTGCAATCCTCTCACGTAGCGTCTGCGGGTTCGCCTGTTCCCCCCATGTACCCGAAATTACCTCTACATCAACCCCATAACGCCCGGCAATTTTTCCCCAGCGCTCACCAAAATTCCCGTTTTCCATAACCAGTACTTTATCCCCGGCATTTACAAAATTGGCTACCGCTGCTTCCATTGCTCCGGTCCCAGATGATGTTAAAGTTAACACCTCATTTTTTGTTTGGTAAATCGTCTGTAGCTGGGCCGAAACATCCTTGATTAACTCGTTAAAAGCCGGCGTACGATGCCCTACCGCAGGTTTACCGAGTGTACTTAAAATCCTGGGAGGGATGTTCGTAGGTCCCGGGATCATTAAACATTGTTTTTCATACATTTTTTCTTCCCCCTGTACAATATTATTTAAAAATAAAAAAAACCTCATCCCTAACCTGTTTTATCCAGGTTAGGGACGAGAGTTTATTCCCGTGTTGCCACCCTAATTGGTTTTACAACCCACTTCATTCCATGTATAACGGACATGACCGCTTGGCTCTCGCCTTCTGCTCCGGGGCGGAATTCAGCAGTTGTCTCCACCGGTTTGCACCAACCACCGGCTCTCTGTCTTCTTCGACGATCCTGCGTACTTTTCCCTTTCATCACAAAACTGTTTTTCAATTTATCTATCATTTTACGACAGAATAGAAAATATTGCAAGCACTAAAATTTAGATTTTGGCATTTTGTAGCTTGCAAGTTTAATTGCCACAGTTTAACAACCTGTCTGTACTTTTCCAAGCACACCAGCACCTTTCACATTTTTGTTTGAGCCCCCATATCCCTACCCTTTCAGCAAACAAGCTACCTACCCTTTGGCAATTGCCGATATAGATCTTCGAATTCTTTAACATACAATCTCTTTATTCTCTCGGCGATTTCTTGAGCCATTTCTTCTTGATAAAGATGGGAGGTCATATTCCGATCTTTTATCATAAGCAGCCATATTTCTTCGCTTACAAGAAGTTTTTGCGCAAAGGCTTCTTTAATGACAGCTCTGGGAGAATTATTATCCATTATACCCATTTCTTCTAGATATTCTTTGGTTGTTTTCCAGGCAAGCTCATAAGTAAATTCAAATCGTTGAATCAAACCATCACGCACAACATCGCTGGTGTTTCCTTCCTGCCATTCTGACACAGCCTCTTTAAGCCTCTGCAAAGCATTATGAAGGTTACTTATTTTCCCATTCAGCTTGCTCATAGATTATAACCCCATCTTTCATAATATTTTGGAGCAAAGCGTCCGCTGTGTTTTGCCTAATAAATACTACATCAATTTTTTTTAATGTTTCTATTTCCCCAACATCATCACAAAACCTTGCTTCATCTACTTTGGATAAACCATCCCCAAAAACGGCAAGATCATAATCGCTGTTAACACTATAATCGCCTCTTGCCCGAGAACCAAATAAGACAACCTTTTCTATTTTATATTTTTTGGCCATTTGTTTGATCTGCTCTATAACCTTATCCACGAATCCGAACCTCCCTTTTTTGCCGGATTCACTTTTACAATTTGATTTCATTATATCCGATATGGTGATAAATTTCACTAGAAAACTACCGCTACAAAAAAAAGAAAGCAAAGGGGCTGACGAAGATATCACCTCCCGCCCCAGCCTGCACACGAACGTGCCGCCAGGACGATTTGCTTTCTTTCTGTACTAACTTCTAAACTATTCTATCCTATTTTCGCTTACTTTACTATCTCATACGTATCCCGGGCAATCATTAATTCCTCGTTAGTAGGAATAACCAGCACTCTTGTTTTGGCATCGGCCGTGGAAATATCGATTTCTTCACCGCGAATCTTATTCTTTACGGGATCAATTTTGACCCCAAGATACTCCAGCCCCTCACAAATGCTCTCGCGCATAGAAGCGGAGTTTTCCCCCAAGCCTGCGGTAAAGACAATTGCATCGACACCGTTCAGCACAGCGGCATAAGCGCCGATGTATTTTTTAACCCCATAGGCAAAACGATCCAAGGCTAATTGGGCTCTTTCATTTCCCTCACCGGCTGCTGTTTCTAAATCTCTAAAATCACTGCTTACCCCAGAAAGACCTAAAACACCGCTTTTTTTGTTCACAAAATTGTTCACCTGTTCAGTGGTCCATCCTTCTTTTTCCATCAAAAAGGTAATAACGGTAGGATCGATGTCCCCGCAACGAGTTCCCATCATCAATCCTTCTAAAGGAGTAAAGCCCATGGTTGTATCAATACTTTTACCGCCATCAACCGCCGCAACACTCGAACCGTTTCCGAGATGACAAGTAATTACTTTCACTTCCTGCTCAGACTTTCCTAAAAGAGCTGCCGCCCTTTGGGAAACATATTTATGCGAAGTACCATGGAACCCATATTTACGAATCTTATATTTTTGATAATACTCATAAGGTATGCCGTACAAATAAGCTTTCGCTGGCATTGTTTGGTGAAAAGCGGTATCAAAAACCGCCACCTGAGGTACATCCGCCATTAAGCCCTGGCAAGCCTCAATCCCCATAATATTCGGCGGATTATGCAGTGGAGCCAGTTCAATGTTTTTCTTAATTGCTTTCATTACTTCATCTGTCAAAAGAACGGAACCCGAAAAATACTCTCCGGCATGTACGACCCGATGCCCAATTGCGGAGATTTCTGCCATGGAGCTAAGTACTCCATATTCAGGATTGACAATGGCGTCTAAGACCAAAGCAATGGCCTTTTCATGATTGGGAATGGCTGTCTCAATAACCTTTTTTTCGTCCCTGGGACGATGCGTTAGAACCGAACCAGGCAAGCCAATCCTCTCTACCAGCCCTTTAGCCATGACTTCTTCGTTTTCCATATTAAACAGCTGATATTTAAGCGACGAGCTGCCACAATTAATAACCAGGATCTTCACTTTTTCTCCCCCATTCCTTAATTTTTTACCTTACCTTAATTTTAATGTTTTTATTATAACATAACCCGGCTAGAACAAAAG
>CAZVLC010000032.1:0-3556 GCA_964627885.1 uncultured Peptococcaceae bacterium | reverse complement strand
TACCTTACCTTAATTTTAATGTTTTTATTATAACATAACCCGGCTAGAACAAAAGAACTTTTCTAATTTACTATTACCCTACTGCTTTTCATTTTCTTCCTCATCATCCTTATTGGCTATCCGTGCTAAAGCGACTACCTTATCTTCGCCTTCCATTCTCATCACTTTAACCCCCTGCGTGGACCGCCCAAATTGCGAAATACCGTCTGTCGAAATTCGGATCATGATGCCTTCGGAAGTGATCAACATAATTTCATCACCGCCGGTAATCGTCATAATGCCGACGACTAACCCGGATTTTTTACCGGTCTTTATCCCGATAAGTCCTTTCCCGCTTCGGTTCTGGGTGCGGAATTCGGTTGATTTGGTGCGCTTGCCAAAGCCTTTTTCAGTCACAAACAGAATATCTGTCCCTTCATGGCAAATATCCATTCCTACGACGCTGTTCCCTTTTTCGAGAGATATTCCTTTGACACCCCGGGCAGTGCGCCCCATTGCGCGGACATCCTCTTCCGAGAATCTGATCACTAATCCTTTTTTGGTGGCCAGCATGATCTCGTCATTTCCTCGCGTCAATTGTACACCGATCAATTCGTCTTCCTCGTCAAGCGTCAGCGCAATAATACCATCCTTTCTTTTGGTATCATATTCCGTTAAACTGGTCTTTTTGACTATCCCGTTTTTCGTCGCCGTTAACAGATATTGATCTTCGGCAAAGGTCCGTAACGGAATTACCGCCGTTATTTTCTCATCACCGGTGATATACAGCAGATTGACAATAGCCGTGCCCTTGGCTTGCCGTCCTGCTTCAGGAATTTCATATACCTTCAGTCGATAGACCTTCCCTTTATTGGTAAAGAAGAGTAGGTATTGATGGGTTGTGGTGATGAAGAGGTGCTCCACAAAATCCTCTTCCTTGGTGGTCATCGCGGTAATTCCTCTGCCACCCCTTTTTTGATTATGATACACATTAATCATCTGGCGTTTGATATAGCCACCATGCGTGATCGAAATCACTACATCTTCATCGGCAATTAAATCCTCTATATCCAACACTTCATCTTCCATGCTGATCTGCGAACGACGGGCATCCTGATATTTTTCTTTAATCTCACTTATTTCTTCTTTAATAATTTTCAAAACCAGCTTTTCATCAGCCAAGATACTCAGCAAGTGCGCGATACGTGCCACCAGCCCATTGTACTCTTCCTCCAGTTTATCTCTTTCTAAGCCCGATAGCTTACCGAGTTTCATATCGACAATGGCCTGAGCCTGTCTGTCCGATAAAGCAAAACGCTCCATTAAATTTTGCTTGGAGGCCTCAATATTGGGAGATTGTCTGATAATGCGGATAACCTCATCAATATGATCAATGGCAATTTTGAGACCTTCGACAATGTGCAGCCTTTCTTCCGCTTTCCGTAATTCATAACGGGTCCGCCGCACGATAATATTTTTTTGATGCTCAAGATAATAATAAAGCATTTCTTTGAGATTTAATACTTTGGGTTCGCCATTTACCAGTGCCAGCATGATGACCCCAAAACTGTCCATCAATTGGGTATGCTTGTATAACTGATTTAGAATGACCTGAGGATTGACATCCTTTCTTAATTCAATAACAATATGCATCCCATCGCGATCTGATTCATCCCGTAAATCGGTAATTCCGTCAATCTTTTTATCCCGCACAAGATCAGCCATGGTCTCGATTAATTTGGCTTTGTTTACTACATACGGCAATTCGGTAATAACAATCCGCATTTTCCCGTTATTCATTTTTTCGATACGGGAAACTCCTTTGACCCGGATCGAACCTCGGCCTGTTTCATACGCCTTTCTGATGCCTTCTCTGCCCATGATAATCCCGCCTGTGGGGAAGTCCGGTCCTTTAATTACCTGCATTAATTCCTTGATGGTAATTTCCGGATTATCAATTAATTTGATAATCCCATCAATTACTTCTCCTAAATTATGCGGTGGAATGTTGGTCGCCATGCCGACTGCTATTCCCGAAGAACCGTTCACTAATAGATTGGGAATTCGCGAAGGTAAAACCGACGGCTCTTCCAATGACTCATCATAGTTGGGAATATAATCAACTGTTTCCTTCTCAATATCTTTGAGTAATTCAACGGCAATTTTGGACATCCTTACTTCGGTATACCGCATCGCGGCCGGTGAATCACCGTCAACAGAACCAAAGTTACCATGACCGTCCACTAATTGGTACCGTGTAGAAAAGTCCTGAGCTAAACGCACCATTGCATCATAAACCGCAGTATCACCATGAGGATGATAACGTCCTAAAACATCACCGACGACACGCGCCGACTTTTTATGTGGCTTATCAGAAGTCATCCCTGATTCATGCATCGCATAAAGGATGCGCCGATGCACCGGCTTTAACCCATCCCGAACATCAGGAAGAGCACGCCCTACAATTACGCTCATCGCATAATCAATATAGGACTTCTTCATTTCCTCTTCCAACTCAACGGGAATAATTTTTCCATCAACGTAATTCTCCACTAATTTACACCTCACAAGCCTCAAAATAATCAACCACTAGTTGCAGATTAAATATCCAGGTTTTTTACATACTTAGCATGACTTTCAATAAATTCCCGGCGCGGTTCTACTTTATCACCCATCAAAATTGTGAAAATCTCATCAGCTTTCATCGCGTCTTCCACACTAACCTGCAAAACAGTCCGTTTTTCAGGATTCATCGTGGTTTCCCATAATTGTTCCGGATTCATTTCACCAAGACCTTTATATCTTTGGATGTTATAACTATTTTTCGGCAAATCGGCAGTGGTTTTTTCTAGTTCCTTGTCGGAATATAAATAAACCTCCTCTTTCCCTTTTTTCACCTTAAAAAGGGGCGGCTGAGCAATATAAACATAGCCGGCATCCACAATCGGCCGCATATACCGATAGAAAAACGTCAACAATAATGTGCGGATATGGGCGCCGTCCACATCAGCATCAGTCATAATTACAACCTTATGATAACGAGCTTTATTAATGTCGAAATCCTCACCGATTCCCGTCCCGATAGCCGTAATCATCGATTTAATTTCTTCATTGGTTAAAATGCGATCAAGCCGTGCTTTTTCCACATTTAGAATTTTTCCACGTAATGGCAAAATAGCCTGAAATCGCCGATCCCTTCCCTGTTTTGCGGAACCGCCGGCGGAATCTCCTTCTACCAGATACATCTCCGACATGGCCGGGTCTTTAAAAGAACAATCCGCTAATTTGCCAGGTAAAGTAGTTGACTCTAAAATACTTTTGCGCCGGGTTAATTCTCTGGCTTTGCGGGCCGCTTCCCTCGCCCGCGCCGCATTAACCGATTTTTCAATTACTTTTTTGGCGACTGAAGGATTTTCTTCAAGAAATGTCGATAATCCTTCATTTACGACCGTTTCCGTAAGTCCTCTTAACTCACTGTTACCAAGCTTCGTTTTGGTTTGTCCTTCAAATTGTGGCTCTTTCACTTTTACCGATATTACCGAAGTTAACCCTTCTCTTACGTCATCACCGGATAAAT
>CAZVLC010000031.1:0-9585 GCA_964627885.1 uncultured Peptococcaceae bacterium | reverse complement strand
AATTATTGAAGTGGACATCCCTCTAACCTATCTTTTGTCTTTACATTAAAACCCTTCTTTTTCCTTCTGTTGGGATTATAAATAAAAAGTAACAAAATTACAATACAAAATTACCCATGAAGTTAAATAATAATATAATATGTGATAAATCACCATCAAAAACGGAGATCACTACTAATTTTGCTACTGATGAAAAAACTTTTTCATTTTGCGTTATAATAATGATAATGCTAATAACATACACTAACCAAAAATTGAGGAGGCTGGTTTCACATGAAAGACCTTGAATTAATTAGAGAATTAACGTTGGCGCATGGCCCTTCGGGCTTTGAGGAGAATATCCGAGAGCTTATTAAAAATAACCTCGCCGGTAAGGCCGAGTTTTCGCAGGATAACCTGGGCAGTTTGATCTGTAAAAAAGAAGGAACCAGCGCTTCCCCGAAAATAATGATTCCCGGCCACATGGATGAAATCGGGTTTATGGTCAACAGCATTACTACATATGGCTACATCAAATTTATCCCGCTGGGCGGTTGGCGTGATCAGGTTCTGCTCGCCCAAAAGGTCATTATCAAAACAAGAAACGGTGATGTTACAGGCGTTATTGGTTCAGTACCGCCCCATCTCCTCTCCGCCAAAGATAAAGATAAAGTCGTGGAAAAGAAAGAAATGTTTATCGATGTTGGCGCGCAAAGCCGGGAAGAAGCCCAAGAAAAAATGGGTATTTTACCCGGAGATCCCATTGTGCCCGACAGCGCCTTTCATGTTTTAGGTGAAAAAATGATTATGGCGAAAGCGATCGACAACAGAATCGGCTGTGCACTGTTTATGAATGTCATTAAAGAATTATGGGGAACCGCTCATCCCAATACTGTCTATGGGGTAGGCAGCGTTCAGGAGGAAGTGGGGCTGCGCGGAGCTACCACCTCGGCAAATGTTGTAATGCCGGATATCTGCCTGACGGTAGACGTAACCATTGCAACCGATATGCCGGGGCTGGAAAAAGAAGATCCGGAAATAAAATTAGGCCAAGGTCCTGTCCTGACCCTGGCCGATGCTTCCGTCATCGGAAGCCGCAAGCTACGCAATTTTATTATTGATACTGCCCAACGGGAAAGCATTCCGCTGCAATACAATACCATGATGGGCGGTGGCACCGATGGCGGTGTCATCCACAAAACCGGTCCCGGTGTTCCTACTGTGGTGCTTAGTATTCCCACCCGTTACATCCACAGTCATTACGGAATCTTCCATTATGACGATTACGAAAACGCCTTACGCCTCCTCTTAGCCGCAGTAAAAGGGCTTGATGCGCAAACGGTGGAGAAAATAAAACAGTGAATCAACTCATCACTTTACTCAACAATGCCGCAAAACTATCCACTACATCATACACCACAGATTCTGTACTGATCGCCTTAAATGTTCACGGGCAATAACCCTTGTCCATCATATAGCTGGGTGTGAGGTAAGGCTGTCCGGCAAATACATCACACCCAGCCTTTGCCGCATCTGCCTGGAATTTTTGGTGCTAAAACTGCAACTTCATTTGTCATCGCCTGCTTTCTTGGCTTGCTCTTCAAGCTCAAGGATATATTTGTCATAATCGGATTCAAAAAGTCTGTCCTGAATAATACGGTATTTCTCAAATTCGCTTTCAGCATGTAATTTCGCTATGACCGCAGATACCTTCCCTGCATCATTCAATAAACCATATTCAAACATCTCAATAAAAGAATTCAAGCGAGTTTCCCAGTCCTGCATCGTTAAAGGAATTTTGCGCAGTGTCATATCTTCCGCGAAATCCAAGTAGGAATTGACCATGCGGTTTAATTGGCCTAATTCAAACTCAGATAAATAATTTTTGGCAATTGACACATCAGTAATTTTGATTTTGCCATCGGGGGCATCTTGCCAAGTCGTAAGCCCCATATGCGTTTTCTCACTGTTCGCCCTTGCAACAATAAGTTCAGCCGCAGTATAGCCGTGAACGGCGTAATGCATTTTATTCTGCACTGTGGCATAAAACCGCTTTGTTGATTTTGCGTTTTTATCATAATCAATCGCTGTTGCGTATAAGTCGGTTACTTTTTGATAGAACTTTCGCTCACTGGCACGAATTTCCCTTATCCGGGCAAGCTGTTCTTCAAAATACTTATCAGTTAAGTAAGAACCTCTTTTTATTCGTTCATCATCCATAACCCAGCCTTTAATTGTATAGTCTTTAGCAATTTTGTTGACCCATTTACGGAACTGCACCGCTTTTTCGGAGTTGACCTTAAACCCCACGGCAATAACCATTTGTAAGCCATAATGGTTGGTGCCGTAAATTTTCCCGTCCACGGCAGTTATTCGAAATTTTCGAATGACTTCCCCTTCTTCTAATTCCGAGTCCGCAAAAATCTTTTTGATATGATAGTTAATTGTATGTATTTTCACATCATACAATGTTGCCATCATTTTTTGTGTCAGCCAAATATTTTCGTCCTCATAACGCATTTCAAAGCTGTCCTGACTGTCGCCGGTTGACGCGACAAAAGTCAAATACTCGGCAGCAGAACTGCGAATGGTGATTTCTTTTTTCTTTTTCTTAGCCATCTTGTCTCGCCCCCTACAGCACTTTTACGCTCGTATTAGGTGCAAACAGCTTAAAGATTTCTTCCACATTGATTTTTTCAGGTGAACTGATAAAACCGCTGTCACGGAAAACAGCACGCAGCGGCTGACGTTTAGCAATTTCCTTGACTACTGCATCGCTAATGTTTTGATTAAAGCAAGCGATAAGATCACCGTCATTGTTGTCTAACATCCTCGCTAGCAAATCTTGCGTATATTCCCCCGCGGAATAGTACACATCTTTCATATTCTTTTCGTCCAAATAACGCATTCGTTTTAACCTTCAACTTATTATACCAAAATCTGCATACTATTAACAAGATAGATGATGCGAATACCCGAACCCACGGCAAAGGCAGACAGCTTAATCTGCTGTCTGCCTCACTTAATTACCCCCGGTTAGAAAATGTCCTAATGCAAATGCGCTTTATTGTCCAGCCTGCCAAGCGGTGACGACGCTGCCTTTTTCTAATTGCAAGCCATCCAGGTAATAATTCACCTTTTGCGCACTATTATTCATCGTAACTTGCAAGGAAAGCTGGTCGGTCGCTTTAGTTGGCGTAAAGGGTACCGCTTTTCTCTCCCATTCGCCGGAAGCGGTAAATTGCACTACTCCGCCCGTCGGATAAGTGGAATTATCATTATCATACACCACGATCCTTAGCGGCGTACCTTTCAATGCTTTAACATAAAATGAAAAAGTATGGGCACCGGAAATATCCTCACCGTCATAATTTACATTTACACCCTGCCAGTTGTACTCTCCATTCGTCGTCACCTGTAAGCTGGCCTCACCCTGCCAATCTTTCTCGAGGTTTCTTTGCAGCTTTGCGCCGTTGGAGATATTAAACCCTTGGGACGAGAACCCTTTCAGGTCTTTTTCCACATTACTTTGATTAGCGGTTAAGAGATTTCGCGTCTTTGTTTCCGTTTCTTCGGTTAAACTATTCTCCAGAATTTTATCACTGAGCTTATTAACTTTAATGGTAATCTTTATTCCTTCTTTTAAACCGGCTGGCTTTTCTCCCTGGGGAAAATAGCCGGAATATAGCCCGTTAGCAGTTTTCACCGTGATCCAGGTCTTATTGTCGATGGTCTCAATTAAACGCACGGTTCCTTTATATGTAGCCTTGTTTTTTACGATGCTATAGTCATTATCATCATTGCTGTCATTATCAATATCATACTCATTAGTGAAAGCACCCATAACTATCAATAGCTCTTTCCAGGTGACATTTTTGTTAGGCTGGAAAACGATTTTACCATTACCATTTTCTTGGTAAATCCCTTGCATTAATTCCTCACTAATCACAAAGGACACCGCTTTACGGTATTTTTGGTCAATGGCATTCCAATCTGCAACCTTCCGTACTATTTCCTGCTGAATCGTGTAATCGTCAAAGTCCTCTTCCCTTTCCGCAATAGCTTTCGCCAACTCTGCTCTGGTTACTTTAAAACCAAAGCACATGGGACCGAACTGGTTAAAGTCGCTGTCAAAATTAATTTTTTTGGCTATCCCCGGCGGTAAGCCCTTCTCTTTCCAGTTTTCCGCCATCGCTGTGTCTGTAAAAATAGTGCCAACTAACAAAAATGCGCACGTCAAAAATACACAAACCAACCTTCGCATTGCTAAATCCCTCCCATTTCTCATAAACTAATTTTCTTTTTCACTAAAGTATTCGTACCTTGCCTTTTTTTTCAGGGGGTCCATTGCTATAATATTCTTATGTTTAAGGAATTATACCGGTTTCAATTGTATTGACAATCCGGCCCATATCTAATAGAATTCATTTAACT
This sequence comes from uncultured Peptococcaceae bacterium, assembly GCA_964627885.1. Taxonomy (GTDB): domain Bacteria; phylum Bacillota; class Peptococcia; order DRI-13; family DTU073; genus UBA3937. The sequence continues at coordinate 5,172 of CAZVLC010000031.1, read as the reverse complement.
TTAATCTGAAGAAGGTGGCTGCATATGTTTATTAAAGATATTTTTACCAATGAAAAGAGAGCTGCTCTATCTTTCGAAATATTTCCACCGAAAAAAGACAGCCCCATTGAAACTATTTATGACACTATTGAAGGTTTAAAGAACTTGAACCCGGATTTTATCAGCGTTACTTACGGTGCCGGAGGGAGCAGTAAAGACCGGACAGTAGAAATTGCTTCTCTGATTAAGCAAAAGTACGGTATTGAATCTCTCGCTCATTTAACGTGTATTTCCTCAACGAAGAATGAAATCGAAAATATCGTGACCATGCTCCGCGAAAACGAGATTGAAAATGTTCTGGCTTTAAGAGGTGATCTTCCCCAAGACCCTAACTTTGTCTTTCCTACCCCACTCCACTATCGCTACGCCAGCGACCTCGTTTATCAATTGAAACAGAAAAAATCGTTCAGTATCGGAGGCGCTTGCTATCCGGAAGGGCATATTGAATGTAGCAGTATAGAGAAAGATATAAATTATCTCAAAATAAAAGTGGATGCCGGCGTGGATTTCCTCATTACCCAATTGTTCTTCGATAATGAAAAAATGTATTCTTTCCTTGATCAAATGAAAAAGGCCGGAATCAATATTCCGGTTACCGCAGGAATTATGCCGATGCTTAGTAAAAAACAAATCGAACGTTGTCTCACCTTAAGCAAAACATCCCTACCACCCAGATTCACCAGAATCTTAGAAAAATATGGCGATAATCCACAAGTATTAACAGAGGCCGGGATCGCTTACGCTACCGAACAAATCATCGATCTCTTAGCCTGGGGCATTGATGGTATTCACATTTACACAATGAACCGTCCGGAAATTGCCCGCCGCATAGTCGATAATATTACTGCGTTCCGGAGCTTGCTTACGGAAAAAGAAGACTAGAATAAGCCTTGCTTATTCTAGTCTTCTTTTTTTCTTCACACTTACCATTAATCGTGAACGCTTATTCTTGGGCGGTCGGCTGCAGAATATCCAAAGCGTCAGCCAATATTTTTTGTACATCGGCCATCATTTTCATTAACTTATACTCCGCCTGCAAATGTTCCCGGACTATTGGATAAGTACTTAAGAGTTCGGTCATTTTTTCATATTCTTTTCTTTTCTCCGGAGGAATTTCCTGCCCCATCATTTGGATGGCCTGAAGCTCCAGTTGTTTCGCATGAAAGTCGGCGAGAACCTTTTGGTTCTCGTTATTTTCACTGATTTTTTGCTGTACTTCCTTCAATTCGTAGTATTCCGTACTATTTTGAATCTCCCGTGCCAGTTCATGTGCTCGATTGTAAATCATCTGTATGTCCGCTCCTTTTGATTATTTTGCAGAGCTCTTGGCTGCATTTTGCAGGGCTCTTTGTTGCAAACCAAACGCCTTTAAGCGCTGACGACACTCATTATAATTGGGACAGGCTCTACTCACTAGCTTCCAGAACTTTTCGCTGTGATTGAACTCGGCGAGATGACAAATTTCATGAGTTATCACATACCATAAAAACTCCAGCGGAGCGCCGATTAACCGGGCCGAAATATAAATTTGCCTGGTTTTTGCGCTGCAAGTTCCCCAGGTACTTTTTTGTTCATGAAAAGTAATCCGCTGAAAAGGAAGATTATAATAAGCCTGGTTAATTGTTTCAGCCAAACGGGAAAGCTCTTCGTCGGTTTTAACCGGGCCCTCTTCCCGCTGAAAATCATATTGTTCCGCCCAACTCAATTTTCTCAGTAGCTTTTCGGTAAGCTTTTGGATATGTACCTGCTGCTCCACCGGTGATAGTCTGCACGAAATTGCTAAATAAATATTCCCATCACAAATTTTTCCCGAAGAATTCCGCTTATCCCGGTATTCCACAAACACTTGCGGTTTATTCACCAATCAATCCTTCACTCCACTCTCTTCCGCTGCCATACTCATCGGCAATTCTCTTGTACTTGCCCTACCTCAGACCCTCCGGAGGTAATTATGTACATGTACAGTTTAGTCTCTTTTCGTAAACTTCCTTTTCCATTTAGGAACTATCGGCAATGCTTCATATTCTTCTTTCAGTAAGCCAAGAATCCATAAATCAATATACTGTCCTTCGACAAAGACCTGTTTGCGCATTTTTCCCTCGGTAATAAAGCCAAAACTAACCGCACTCCGTAGCCCCAGATCATGATTATCATAAATGTTCAAATAAGCCTTTTCTAACCCCAGTCGATAAAAGACCAAATCCAAAAGAACAATTAAGATATCTACCCCATATCCGGCCAGGCGCATATCTTTCTCCCCAATTCCCAAGACAAGCTCCGTATTGCCATTCTGCCTGTCGATATGACGCAACCCGGCTAATCCGATCGGACGCAGATCGTTTTTCCTTTGAACCAGGTAAATTAGTTTTTCCGTCCGCGGATCCTGAAGAGAAGCTCCATTCTGTGAAGCAATTTCCTTTTTGATTGAAGCTAAATCTACACTTGCGTATTCATTGTAAGCCAGACGAAAGTCCTTATCTACATACCATTTCTGCATTATTTCCGCATCTTGCTGCTCCAAAGGACGTAGAACAATTTTTCTACCCTTTTCCATAAGTTTCCCACCTCATTAAAATATTTAAATTAAACCTTCTCGTGACGATAAATAAAAATTCCCGATAAAATCTTCGGCGCAAAGAAAGTCGATTTTTCCGGCATTACAATATTCGCATTATTAATTCCGGCATTAGCCACCGCCAGCAATTCCGCAAGAGAAACCGGATGCAAAGCAACAGCAAGATTATATTTTCCTGCGTCAACAACCGCCTTCATCTTTGCCAAATCATCCTCTGGATAATAATCAAAATAACGATGATCGGTAATCATCTCATGAGTTAGTCCTAAATGAAGATATAGTTCTTTTTCCAAGATACTGCAATCTAAACAGCCGACCACATCATCCGGGACATTGCTTGCTTTCAATAAATACGCTCCTCCTTGGGTATAAAGAGCAAACGCATGCTTTTCCGGGGTCTTAAACTCGTCCATCCTCACCAAAGGAAATCTTTCTTGAATCTCCTCGAACTTGACTAAGCCGTTAATCACCCTGTTATAGGCCAAAATATGCGCATCGGCGCCTTCACAGATATAAGCCAAGCAATGACTCTGCCGATTCAAAAGCGAAGCATGATAGCGGTGATGACCGTCAGCAATATAGAGCGGACCAGAGGCGATTAATTCTTTAATCAGTTTTCCTTCTCTACTTTCTTCCTCCACTCTGAAAATCCTGTTTTTGATGCCATGCAGTTCAGACGCTTTATGAAAATCCGAAGTAAATTCGTATTCCGGCAGATAATTACGCACAACCTCATCGAGTACAGCCCGCAAGGGAGCTTGCGTCAAGAGAAAAACCGGTTCAAAGGTGTACCCGGTTTTTGCCCGCAGCGCCAAACGTCCCTTTACTTTTTCATCAAAGGTTTTTTCATGCCTGATAATGTCCCCTTCACCATAATTTGTTACTTTCGTGGCTGTAAAAACCCCTCTCCTCAACTCTTTACCATAAACCTGTTCATATACATAAAAACAAGGGGTCCGATCCTCTTGTAAAAAGCCTTTGTTCTGCAACCGCTCTAACGCTTTTTCCGGCTCGGTTCCAAGCGTAATATGATACAAAGAATCATCATTTTGTTTTAAGCATGATTCTAAAGCAGTCCCTGGCTTTATCACATCATAAGGAGGACAGGTTATTCTTTTGATACTATCCCCAACAGGCCTCAATCCGCTTAAACCTTTTACCTCCGCCATCTTACCAACCTCCGCATCTTTTCTCTTACCATACAAATTAATTATGACTGATATTCACTATTATACCAAAAAGAGAAGACATTTCATTTCTTTTTTTACAAATTCTCATTTTCCCATCAACCATTCTCACTTCCCCAAATTAATAAGGTCCGCCCCTCCAGCTTTTTTTGGTCTAAGAGCTGTTCTTTTTCCGTAGGAACGGCAACAGTTTGGGGGTTCCCGTCACTGATATAACGTTGGGCGGGGTTTTTTTGAAAATACTCCAGCCACTTCTTTAGTTCAACTGTACTTGCCATCACACGCGGCAAATTGTGGGGTTCAAATCCTTGCACCACCGGGCTGAGTGCCGGATTAGCACCAACCTTTAGCACAGCCTCATGCCTATAAGTATAACCATCAAATGAACCTTGTACCGCCAAGTCATATTCCCGAGGCGAAAGACCATAAGGAAGCGCCAAAGACGTAACCTGGGAACCGGGAACAGTCTCCTCAACCAACTTAGGAATCCCGGCCAATTCCTTTTGCACACCCTCAACAGAAAGTTTATTTAATTTCGCATGTGTGACCGTATGATTCCCGATGTCAAAACCCAAACTCACCAGTTCACGTAGCTTGTCCTGCCAGTTTTTTTGGCTAAAAGGAGGATCATTATTCACATAAAAGGTGGCGGTGTGGCCAAAATCAGGATGCTTTTTCCCAAAATCCAATAAGATCCCCACCGCACACTCCGGATCAATCTTCCGGGTCCCGTCTTCATCCTCCAGATAACGAAAATGTCCAACTGTTCCGTCATCAAAAGTAAGAACCACCGGGGTTCTGCCCGCCGGAGTCGTGATGTTATTATTCACAAAATCATGCAAGCTGATTAAGGAATACCCCTGCTCATACAGCATGGTTAAATCCCGCCGAAAGTTTGCCGTAGTCTGAGCCCAATCTTTTTCCTGCGCTGCCCCGATCACATGATACATCAGAATCATCACTTTGCCGGCCTCATTCGCCTGCCAAGCGGCTAATTCGCTCTCGCTGGGATAAAGTTTAACCTGCCCAACATCACCCTGCCTAGCCTGTCCATCTTTCCCATCTTGCTCACCCTGCTCTTGACCTGAGCCCTGCTGAGCAACCTCCTGACTGTCCCCGTTTAATTCGTCTTCCGCCGGCTCCACTTTTCCGCCAAAGCATCCTGCCATAAAAATCACATTTAACACGATAAATAACGCCAAAAACCGTTTTTTACAGTTCATACTCTCTAAAATCTTCATGCTATTTCCCCTTTTTTGCTTTTCTTAGTTGAACTGAACCTGCACTTTCTGGATCATCTACGCATTTTTCAATCACCTTAGCATATTTCGACAAAAGATAGCCCCTACCCTTTTATTTTTTTCGGTAAAA
>CAZVLC010000030.1:0-9701 GCA_964627885.1 uncultured Peptococcaceae bacterium | reverse complement strand
ATAAAAAGGGTATAATAGTATTAAAATATTACTATGAGGGGAGAGGATACCTTGCAGATTAAACCGTCCGCAACCATCAGGCAAAATTATAACGAAATTGCGGCTTTGTGCAAATCCTCTGGTGAGCCTGTGTATCTTACGAAAAACGGCGAGGGTGATCTTGTGGTTATGGATATTAACGCATTTGTCCATCGCGAAAAAATGTTGAAGCTGCGTGAAGAGCTGCTGGCTGTTGAGGAAGACCGTTTGGCAGGACGCGCGGGAGTTACGCCGGATGAACTGGATAAATACCTTGAGGGTATTATAGATGAGGTGGAACATGGAAAAGAGCCCTCAATATAAAGTGATTGTTTCCGACCGTGCTCGTCAGATGCTGGCGAGTCATGTCCGTTTTTTGGCACAGAAAAGTCCTACAGCCGCCCGTAGGGCAAAAAATGACCTGATGGACGCAATTTTTTCCCTAAATCAAATGCCGGAGCGCTATCCGTTTCTCGATGCCGAATTTATCCCGCTTAATAAATATCATAAGATGTTCGTTGAGAAACGGTATCTGATATTATATCAAATTAAGGATCAGATAGTGTATGTTGACTATATCGTGGATTGCAGACAGGATTATGGGTGGCTGGTGCGATAGAGGCTTGTCAAAAAATTCACTAAACCTTGACAAAGGTCAGAAGAAAAATTATACTTCTTATTAATTAGGTAAAATACCTATACAAAAGCATAAGTATCAAAATGAAGAAATGACAGGTTGAGTAAGCATAGGCCTTTTTCCAGCGAATGAGGGATGGTGGAAGCCTCAGAAAAAATTATGCCGAAGATGAGCCTTGATCTTTACAGGTTGGTGGCCTTTATCACACTGAAGTCTTGTTGTGACTTGCTGAGGGTCGGTTTACCGACCAAAGCAGGGTGGTACCACGTAAGGCAAAGCCTTTCGTCCCTGATCCGGATGAAAGGCTTTAATTTTATTTAGGGAGGAATATTTTGATGAGTAAGAAGACCTTTTATATCACCACGCCCATCTATTACCCCAGTGCGAAGTTACATATCGGGCACGCTTTGACAACAGTTATGGCTGATACAATGACCCGCTACAAAAAAATGCAGGGCTATGATACCTATTTTTTGACCGGCTCGGACGAACACGGGCTGAAAATTGAACGAACGGCCCGGGCAGCGGGGAAGACACCCCAAGCATACGTTGACGAGATTGTCGACGGTTTTCAGGACCTCTGGAAAAGGTTGGACATCTCCAATGACGATTTTATCCGCACCACCCAAGAGCGGCATCAGGAAGTTGTTCAGGATATCTTCCGCAAAATTTATGAAAAAGGGGATATTTATCTTTCCTCTTATGAAGGATGGTATTGCACCCCTTGTGAAACCTTCTTTACGGAGCGGCAGGTGGGGGAGAATAAGTTGTGCCCGGACTGCCAGCGCCCCGTAGAATTGGTGCAGGAAGAAAGCTATTTCTTTAAAATGTCTAAATATCAGGACCGGTTATTAAAATATATCGAGGAAAATCCGGACTTTATTCAGCCGGTATCACGGCGCAATGAAATGATCAACTTTATCAAAGGGGGGCTGGAAGACCTGTGTATCTCCCGCACAACTTTTAACTGGGGGATCCCGGTGCCGCTTAATGACAAACACGTGATTTATGTTTGGTTTGATGCCTTGACCAACTATATCAGCGCGTTGGGATATGGGTCAGAAAATGATGAGCTGTACCAAAAATATTGGCCGGCGGACATCCATTTGGTGGGCAAAGACATAGTTCGTTTTCATACTGTAATTTGGCCGACGATTCTTATGGCGGCGGATCTGCCTCTGCCGAAACAGGTTTTTGGCCATGGCTGGCTGCTTTTAGATTCGGGAAAAATGTCCAAATCAAAAGGGAATGTTGTTGATCCTCTTGAGTTGATTGATAAATATGGGGCTGCAGCGATTCGTTATTTCCTTCTTCGGGAGATCCCGCTGGGGATGGACGGGTTTTATTCAGAGGATAATCTCATCCAGCGGACAAATACAGACTTGGCGAATGACTTTGGGAACCTGGTGTCTCGTACGGTCGCAATGCTTGAAAAGTATTTTGGCGGGACAGTACCGGCACCGCAGGGAGCCGAGGGAGAGTATGACGCGGATTTACGGCACTTGGCCGAAACAATTCCGCAGGAGGCCGCGGTATATTACGAAAAAATGGATTTTGCCAATGCCTTGACGGCCGTTTGGCAGTTGGTGAACAGAGCCAATAAATATATCGATGAAACAATGCCGTGGGCTTTGGCGAAGGATTCTGCGCGCCAGGGGCGTTTGGGCACAGTCTTATATAATTTACTGGAGACTATTCGTTTGGTGACGGTAATGATTACGCCAGCCATGCCTGAAGTTGCGCCGCAAGTGTGGGCGCAAATCGGGGCGGATGCGGCGGCCAATACTGCTTGGACAGCAACCGAATGGGGGCAAACCCAGGCGGGACAGAAGGTGGCGAAAGGAGCCGCGCTTTTCCCGCGGATTGAAGTAAAGACTGCCGCAGACAAAAGTGGCCAGGCTGAGGAAAAGGCGGTTAATACTGCGGTGGAAACGGTGCAAAATACTGCGGTGGAAACGGCGCCGGAGATTACGATTGAGGATTTCGCCAAAATTGATTTAAGGGTAGCGGAGGTACTCGCCTGTGAAAAGGTGGAGAAAACCGAAAAACTCTTAAAATTAGAAGTTAAGGTCGGCGATGAAGTGCGCACTATTGTTTCGGGTATTGCAAAGCATTATACTCCGGAAGAAATGGTCGGGAAGAAAGTCATTGTGGTAGCCAATTTGCAACCGGCAAAATTGCGGGGGATTTTGTCCAAAGGGATGTTGCTGGCCGCTTCCAATGAGGATACTTTGGAGGTCTTAACGGTCGAAAAGGATTTGCCTACGGGCAGTCGCGTAAAGTAGTAAGTGCGGGCGAGAAAATAGGCAATGAAAGAAGGCTGTTTGGATGTTATTTGATACACATGCACACCTGGATGATGAGCAGTATGCGGAGGAGCAGCAGGCGGTAATTGAGCGGGCGCAACAGGCGGGAGTTGGGTTAATCGTCAATGTGGGTTATAATGTGGAATCGGCCCGGCAGACAGTAGAATTAACCCAACAATATGACTTTATATACGGCGCCGTAGGCATGCATCCCCATGATGCCAAGGACCTTAATGAGCAAAGCTTGGCGGCCCTGCGAGAGATGGCGGGTCAGCCTCGGATTGTGGCGGTCGGGGAGATCGGACTGGATTACTATTACGATTTGTCACCGCGGGAGACGCAGCAACAGGTTTTCCGGGAGATGATCCGGCTGGCGAAGGAGTTACGGAAGCCCATTATCATTCATGACCGGGACGCCCATGAGGATACCTGGCGGATTGTTCAGGAAGAGCAGGCTGCGGAGGTAGGCGGGATTTTCCATTGTTATTCGGGAAGCTGGCCGTGGGCGCAGGAAATAATTAAGCAGGGCTTTTCGATTGCGCTGGGGGGAACAGTCACTTTCAAAAATGCGCGAAAGGTTGTGGAGGTAGCTCAGGAAATTCCGTTGGAGTCCCTTCTTTTGGAGACAGATTGTCCTTATTTAGCACCGGTGCCTTACCGCGGCAAAAGGAATGAGCCGGCCTTTGTTGCGGAGGTGGCGAAAGCGATTGCCACCCTTCGGGGGATGACCGTGGAGGAATTAGCGGCAATTACTACGGCCAATGGGAAGAGAGTGTTTGCCATATGAGCGATAAGAGTAGGGTGAACAACACAAGCAACGAGCCGCCCGAGAAATTACATATCAGAAACCTTCTCCAAGAAAATGATTTTCATTTTAAGAAGAGATGGGGGCAAAACTTTATCCTTGACCTGAACTTGCTTCGGCGGCTGGTGGATAAAGCCGGAATTCAGAAGGGGGATCGGGTTGTCGAGATTGGGCCGGGGGCCGGTACCCTTACGCGGATGCTTTTGGAAAAGGGAGCCCAAGTGTTGGCGATTGAAATAGACCCAACATTGCTGCCGATTTTGGCGAAAGTGCTAGAGGGGACCGCCGGAATTGTGGTGCAGGGTGACGCCTTAAAGGTGAATTATGACGAAATAACGGCTGCGCACGGGATGGTGCCTCCGTATAAAGTAGTCGCGAACCTTCCGTACTACATTACCACGCCGTTAATTATGGGGATGCTGGAGAACGGCTATCAGGTTGCGGATATTGTGGTAATGGTGCAAAAGGAGGTAGCGGAAAGGCTCACGGCTTCACCGGGCACCAAGGAATATGGGGCAGTTACTTTGGCGGTTGAGTACTATGCGGAAACGGAGATACTTATGCAGATCCCGCGACGGTTATTTGTACCGGTGCCGGAGGTAGATTCTACCTTGCTGCGCATCAGACCGAGGCCGAAACGCCCCGGAAACGAAATACTATTTCAGTTGATTAAAGCGGCTTTTGGGCAACGGCGCAAGACGCTTTTGAACGCCTTAAGTTCCCTGCAGTCCGATGCGGATAAGGATAAAATAATGGTAGCGTTGGCAAGAGTAGGAATAGACCCGCGGACGCGCGGAGAGGCGTTGAGTCTTACGCAATTTCAGCAATTGGCTGAGGCATGGGTGGATTTGCATCCGTGAGAAGAAAAAGAAGGCAAGAGAGGTTAAAAACTCCTTGCCTTTTTTGGCGAATTTTTCAACTGGCAAGACAGGCCGTAACGCGATAAAATAGGCGAAGCTACTGACAACTTACTACAACATTAAAAAAATAGGTTGGAGGAAGGAGAGCCAAATGAGAAAAAGTAAAAGATTAGTAAGTTATGTGCTGGTTTTCGTATTGCTGGTGATAGCCGCCGAGCCTGCCTTAGCTGCCGTTACACATAAGGTCAAAGCAGGTGATACATTATTTAAATTAAGTCAGTGGTATGGTTCCTCAATTAACGGGATTAAAAACGCCAATGGCTTAAAGTCCAACACGATTTATATCGGACAATACTTAACAATACCCACAACGGTAGCGGTAAAAGCCTCGCGGAGCGGAAGCCGTTATAGTCAGGATGATGTGTATTGGCTGGCCCGAGCGGTTTATGGAGAGGCGCGTGGAGAGAGTTATACAGGACAAGTTGCGGTAGCGGCAGTAATACTCAATCGGGTGGAGAGTTCCCAATTTCCCAGTACAATCAAAGAGGTAATCTTTGAACCCTTGGCGTTTACGGCGGTAGCGGACGGACAGATTTATTTAACGCCGGATGCGACCGCGCTAAAAGCGGCCAGAGAGGCTATTGCCGGTTGGGATCCTTCCGGGGGTGCCCTATATTATTGGAATCCGGCAAAAGCCACCAGCAAGTGGGTGTGGTCGCGTCCGATTATTAAGCGTATCGGCAACCACGTTTTTGCAATGTGACAGGTAAGAGATAAAAATATTTACGAATCGGCCAATCTAGGATATTCTATAGAATAACAAGAGGCGTTATTCTATAGAATATTTTTTTGTTTGTGGATATTTCAACCAGAGCTTCTGCATATTCTGTGGGTATCCTGTGGATATCTGATCAATCTTTGTGGATATTTTGGGTGAGGAGGGGCGGACCATGGAAGAGAGAATCGAAAGAGATACCTTGGGAGAGGTGAAGGTAGCGGCGGATAAACTATGGGGTGCGCAGACACAAAGAAGTATGCTGAATTTCCGAATTGGCAAGGAAAAGATGCCCGGCGAAGTGATTGCCGCCTTGGCTTTACTGAAAAAAGCCGCGGCAAAAGTAAATTATGTTTTGGGTCAGCTTGATGAGGAGAGGATGGCCGCTATTGTCTACGCTTGTGACGAAATCCTGAAAGGGAAGCTGGCAGACCACTTTCCTTTAGCGGTTTGGCAAACAGGCAGCGGGACACAGACAAATATGAATCTGAATGAGGTCATTGCCAACCGCGCCAATCAGTTTCTGGGTGAAAATAAAGTACATCCGAATGATCATGTAAATAAAGGCCAGAGTTCCAACGACTTTTTCCCGGCAGCCATGCATTTAGCCGCAGTAATTGCTTTGGAGGACGGGCTCTTGCCCGCAATTACCGGGTTAAAAGTTACTTTTGGACAGAAGTCCGAGCAATACCGGGATTTGGTAAAGATTGGGCGGACACATTTACAGGATGCCACTCCTTTAACTTTAGGACAGGAGATTAGTGCGTGGCAGCGGATGATGGAAAAAGCGGAAATGATGATAAGGGAAAGTTGCGCGCACTTAAAGGAATTAGCCGTAGGAGGTACGGCGGTAGGAACGGGGTTGAATACGCATCCTGATTTCGGGGCAAAAGTAGCGGTCGAAATTAGGATGATGACCGGCAAGAACTTTGGGGCCGCCGCCAATAAATTTCACGCCTTAACAAGCAAGGACGAACTTGTTTATGCCCATGGCGCTTTAAAAGCTTTAGCGGCGGATTTAATGAAGATTGCCAATGATATTCGGTGGTTAGCCAGTGGACCGCGTTGCGGGCTGGGCGAGCTGATTATTCCGGCAAATGAGCCGGGTAGCTCCATTATGCCGGGGAAGGTTAATCCGACGCAATGTGAAGCAATGACGATGGTGGTCTGCCAGGTGCTGGGCAATGATGTGACGGTAGGGCTGGCGGCCAGTCAGGGAAATTTTCAACTGAACGTTTTTATGCCGGTGTGTATCTATAATTTTTTACAGTCGGCGCAGCTTTTAACAGATGCGCTTGTCTCCTTTAATCAGCATTGTGTGGCGGGGTTGGAGCCTAATCGGGCTCAAATCCAGGCGAATCTGCAAAACTCTTTAATGCTGGTTACCGCTCTTAGTCCTAAGCTGGGGTACGAGCAGGCGGCTAAAATTGCCTTGACCGCCCATCAAGAGGGGATTTCTTTACAGGAAGCGGCGGTAAAGCTGAACTTATTAACGGCAGAAGAGTTTGTAAGTCTGGTTAAGCCCGAAAACATGGTGTAGGGAAAACGGTTTAAGGGTGCAGGCTTAAGAATATTAGTAAGCTAGGAGTAAGATGTGTGAGATATATGTGTGATATGTGTGATCAATGTGTGAGATATTAGGGGGAATGGGGGCGAGAAGAATGAAGGATTACCGGCGGGAGGCCATAAGGCTTCATGAAAGACTTCGAGGAAAGTTGACGGTGCAGAGTAAGGTGGCGTTAAAGACCAAGGATGATTTGTCCCTAGCCTATACACCGGGAGTAGCGGAGCCGTGTGGCCAGATTGCGGAGGAAAAGTCTCTGGTCTATAAATATACGATGAAGTCGAACTTTATTGCGGTGGTTTCGGACGGTACGGCGGTGCTGGGGCTGGGCGACATCGGGCCGGAAGCCGCTTTGCCGGTAATGGAAGGGAAATGCGTGCTTTTCAAGGAGTTTGGCGGGGTAGATGCCATTCCCCTATGTGTGAACACAAAGGATGTGGACGAGCTGGTGAAACTGGTGGAGTATATTGCGCCCACCTTTGGGGGGATTAATTTAGAAGATATCAGTGCGCCGCGCTGTTTTACCATTGAAAAAAAGTTAAAGGAGCGGCTGGATATCCCGGTATTCCATGATGACCAGCACGGAACGGCGGTTGTTGTTTTGGCCGCACTCATTAATTCCGCCAAGCTGGTTCGGAAGAAGCTGGCGCAATTGCAGGTGGTAATCAATGGGGCAGGAGCGGCAGGAAGCAGTATTGCGCGGCTGTTAGCGGCGGCGGGAGTCGAGGATATTATTGTGTGTGACCGGAAGGGGGCCATTTATAAAAATCGTCCCGAGGGCCTGAACGAGGAGAAAAGCTTGTTGGCGCTGGAAACAAACCGCAAAGGCGAAAAAGGCAGTTTGGCCGAGGTCATGGTCGGGAAGGATGTCTTTATAGGGGTATCGGCCCCCGGGATGGTTACGGCGGAGATGGTTAGCAGCATGAAGGCTGGGGCGATTATTTTTGCGATGGCGAACCCAACCCCTGAAATATTTCCGGATGAGGCTTTGGCAGCCGGAGCCGGTGTTGTGGGAACAGGGCGCTCGGACTTTCCGAACCAGATCAACAATGTGCTCGCTTTTCCGGGGATTTTTCGGGGCGCTTTGGATGTGCGGGCGCGGGAGATCAACGAAGAGATGAAAATGGCGGCCGCATTTGCTTTAGCCGAGATTATCCCGGCGGAAGAGCTTCAGTCCGATCATCTGCTTCCCCAAGCTTTTGATTTGCGCGTGGGGCCGAGGGTAGCGGCGGCCGTGGCGGAAGCGGCGGTTAAGTCCGGGGTGGCCAGGGTCAACTTGACTTATGAGGAAGAATTGGCACAAGCGTTGGAGATCATGCGGCAATAGGCTTCGAGCAGATCAAAACGCCTGAGTCTTTGGTAGCCTGCGCAGCTTTCCACAGATGCCGCGATAAGATCCGGCCAAGGAGTTCCGGCAATATAGGCGAGGGCCTGTTGACAGTCGGCGATGATGGTGGCGGCGATATTGGTGGCATGGAGGTCACTGCGGATTTTAGAGCCCAGTAATTGATGGGGAATCGTCGCGGCTATGCTAACGTTATAGCCTTGCCGGGCGGCAAAGGCGAGCGTCAGAGGAGGAATAGCCAGAAGTGGCAAGGGCAGTTTGGCCAATAAGCGGGCGGAGATGGCATGGGGGCCATGGCTGGGAGTAGCCTGGCTTATTTTTGTGCTTAAGCCGAGCGTATCGTTAAGTAATTGCCGATAATACAAAACCGTCTCGGCCAGGGAAGAATGGGGATTATCTTGATCGTGGGTTGGCTGAGTTGGATAACAATTAGTGAGGGCTAAATCGAGCCCTTGGTTAAGGCCATCCAATAAAGCTAATATGGGCTTGGTTAACCGGCCGGATAGATCGCCATCCACGAAAACGATGCCGGAGGGGTGGTATTTTTTTTGCACAAAAGCGGCGCCAACCGCACGCGGCACATCAATGCCCAATGGTTCGGGAAAAGAAAGAAGCTCAATGTGGCATTCGGATGGAGCCGTTTGTGTGTCTGCGGCCGCCTCCCGAATGGTTTCTTCGGTGGCATCGGTACAGCCGTTAGTTACAAAAAGAAGGCACTCAAAACAATGACAGGCCAAAAGGTGCTCCAGGACATTTTTGATGGTGTTCGCTTCGTTGTAAGCGGGGATTACGGCTGTCCACATTTTCATTCTCCTTTCCGGGGTATGAAGTATTTCTTTGCTGGCTGGTCGTTTTATCTTATGAGGGACAAGGGAAAGAAGTGCATTCACTTTAACGTTTAGTTTGACTCCGACATAAAATAAAAGGACAGTAATGGAGAATGAGGAGCGATGAATCATGAGTGAACAGGAACAGGCTTTTGCCGTAGGGGATATTGTCGGGAGAATATCACATGAGAGTGATATTTTGTTTAGAATAACGGAGCTCCTTGAAGATAAGGAGCAAGAGAAAAGAGCCCTTTTGAGGGGGCTAGATGTAAGACTGTACGCGGATGCGCCTTGTAGAGACCTAGTCAGGAAGTCAGCGGCGGAGATTAGTAAATATCGGCAGGCGTACATCAAAAAGAACAGCGAATGTTTGCGGCGAATCTTTGAAAGACGGGTGGAGGATCAATCGCGGCTTTTATTTCGCGATATAAATAGTTATGAAAACATGATGAGGGGTGAAGACCCGGCTTACTTTGAAATACCGGGCACCGTCCTGCATTTAGATGGTGATAAGGAATATCTTGATTTGTGTCGCATGACTTATCTTCAGCTGAAAATTCAGGT
>CAZVLC010000029.1:0-9767 GCA_964627885.1 uncultured Peptococcaceae bacterium | reverse complement strand
GATATCAAAAGTCATCAATATTCCTATCAACTGCGGGTCTACTACGATTATTACGAGGGCTGGCCGGATGTGGAGCAGATTTATTCCCCGGCTTCCAATGTGGTCACCATAGGCTCGGGCAGTTTTTACTCCGATGCTAGCACATGGGCTGGGCCCGAATTGGAGAAGGCAAACGAGCTGGGTCTTGTTCCTGATATTCTCAAGGGCACTGATATGACTAAGCCTATTACTCGAGAGGAATTTTGCGAACTTGCCGTGCTGCTGTATGAAAATGTTACAGAAACGACCGCCTCTCCGGCATCTCCGAACCCTTTTACAGACACAATAAACAGCCAGATCCTCAAAGCATATAATCTGGGCATCACGACGGGTATCTCGGCCACCACTTTCGCTCCCAAAACCCTCATTAACCGCGAACAGTGCGCCACGATGCTGTTCCGAGCCATTAAATCCATAGCGCCAAACGCCGATTACAGCGTTGCGGGCGTCAAGGATTTTCCGGATCAGAAGAGCATCTCCTCCTGGGCGCTAGATGGGACCAAGTATATGTCGAAATTAGGCATAATTAAGGGAGATCCTTCCGGAAACTTCATGCCGAAGGCGACCACCACGGCTCAGACAGCGGCCGGCTATGGAATGGCCACCCGTGAGGCGGCAGTTCTCATGACCGTGAGGACCTATGACGCAATGAATTAATTAATACGGCAATCAGTTGGGGCGAAGTGCGGTTCGTGTGCTCCGCCCCTTACATCCCGGGAGGTGACAGATAATGAAACAATATTTTAATATCCATCGTTTTTACACCGGGCTACTGACCATGACCATTTGCGTCGCAGCAATCTTATCGGGCTGCGGTGAAAGCACGGGCAGCTCCGTCGAAAAAAGGGAGATCCCGGCACCCAATGAAGTGTCGGAAGACGCACAGGAGGCAATGCAAACACCCACGACGAACCAAACGAAGGAAGAACAGATTGCCGATGTGCAGAAGCCTACGGATGTCCCGTCAGAGGTCGGGAAATATAAAGCTGCTTCCGACCTAATGACCCAAATCAGCGAGAAGATAAATAATGTGCGCGAAGGGTCGATTGACGCCCATAATAAGGAGCATACGTACAGCGATCCTCAATACATCGCCGGAGCCATGCCGATACTGCTCTATTCCGTGTCGCCAGAAATAATCTGTGCCGCCGCCTTTTCTGAAGATGAAATGGCAAATAACGGTATCATAGAGGCAGCAGGGTATGTCGGAATCACCGACGCGATGGCGGTGCGTAACGGCGTTTACGACTATACGCTGACGGGCAAGCGTTTCAGCGATAAGCAAGTTTTTGAGGTGCACTGTCTGGGTGACCCTGACACAGGTGGATTGCGTATACTGGAGAATGTCGGGGGCACAGTGACAGAATTCCTCGAATTCATTCCTTTAGGAGACGGAAAGTATGCCTTCCAGACCAGCCTTGAGAGAGTCTATGTCACATACTGCGGCGGGTTGCTTGAGGATTTTGTATACACCAAAACCGTTGACAGTGCTCAATACAACAGCGAAACCGACAGTATCTACCCGGGCGGAGGTCAGAGTGGCGCAGATTGGGTTGAAGCTTCAGGTGTCGGCGAACAGGATGAATACATTGTCTTTGACGGTAATACCGTAAAAATGAGCATAAAGCCCCTCTTCGGCGAGGCAATCTCTGCGGAGGTTACTGTGCCGGAGGCAGGTTTCTGAGGAGGGATGGGTATGATGTTATCCATGTATAGACTGAAGCGTATGGCAGCTGCAATGCTCTGCTTGGTGCTTGCTGTCTCCTTGGTCGGTTGCGGCAGCGATGAGTCGGACATAACAAAAATTCCCGAAGCCTACATAGACGGGTTTTCAAAGTTTTGCGAAAGAGGCGATGAATACAAGGAACAGGGTCTTTCGCTTCAGGCTGACTATGCCTATGGCTGGGCGGCGGCGTCGGTCTCCTCAATGCGTTACTGCGTAGACTGCCTGCTCTATCTTAAGGGCGAGGGAAGCTCTCTCGAGGATGTCACGGACGGAAGAATAAGCGATTGGGACGATATTGCGGAATTTAACTACGCCTCACCTTACCCTTGGTATTTTGAGGGGCTGGTATACAACACCCAGGATAAAAACGACTCTGCCCAGGCTTGCTACGAAAAAGCCCTGCTCAACCCAGCCTTTTCCGCCGGGATTGATGAGGCGCTGTCCGTTCTCCATGTGATGTCGATAGGAGAGCTGAAATCCATAAAGTATAAGCTGACGGAGCTGGAGGATAAGATTTTTGCCAATTGGGAGCCGAAAACTGTAAATTATCCCAGGCAGGAGATGGGCTTTAGCGACCTCTATCTGCGCACGCTGGCCCGGGAATGCCTCTCTTCGGAGCCAGTCGATTACAAGGGAGCGCTACGGCATTATGAGGCTGCCCTGCGGGTCAACCCCTTCGAGGGAGACAATTTCGTGGGATGTGCCTTGACACAGCTGTATCTGGGAAACACGGAAAAGACCTTTTTCTATGTGAACGAGGGCCTGTTTGTAGATCCTGGGCACGAGGGTCTGCTTAAGCTGGCCGACGTTTTGAACGGGGGGGTTCGTAATGGGGAGAAAATTATTCTGCACCCTGCTTTCTTTGATAATGATTATTTCGATGTTTCCTATACAAGTTAGCGCTCTTTCCGCGATTGACCTCTCCCGCATCAAACTGAGCACCGGGGAGGAGAAGTTGCTTTTTGAATTCGGGGATATCAGCATCACGGGCGAACTCCGGCAGGAATACCCGTTTACAAGGGAGGAGATCAACAAAATCGTACAGGAAACCCTCCGAGCCAGTGGTCTCACTGAACTGGACATCAAAGAGGCTAACGATAAAGTGGAAAAGGCACGTCGGGCAAGCGAATTCACTCAGGAGGATATTGAGCGCATAAAAGAGAACATCTTAGTCAGTATGGAAACCGTTCCCGAGGCGGGGAACGTGGCATCCCTGCTGCGGGCGGCCGACGCCTACATGAAAAGCAGCAGCTGGGACGATATCGGTACCGGCTCAGTTGACCTTTTGGAAAGGTCCATGACGACCAAGGTCAAAGAGACCGCCGGCGGCTTTCTGGATCAGGCGGGCGAACTGGGAGAAAACGCGAAGGAAAAATTTGAGTGGATGGAAATTCTGACCTCCATCGTCTCCTTCACTGATATGCTGGCTGACGCCCAAACTTATGACCGTCAAAAGTGGCAGGACATATCCGCCGGCGCTGAGGCGAAGCGGATGCTCAACGAATTCTACGATGCTCTGCAGGACGCTGTCGAACGATATAAGCAGAAGAGCGATAAGGCGGGCTGGAGAATCGATTTCGATGATGCCATGGATATGCGCCGCTTCTCTTTCTTCAAAGTGGATGACAACGAACAGTACTGGTATCTGAACATGCATCTCAAGCAGATAAATACCAACGAATACGGAAGCGTCGTCGGAGATTACGAGGGCGAGTACTGGATCACTGCGGAGCACGATATGACCGGGTTCAAAACCCGGAGTGATGAGGTTCTTCGGAATTTAGACGGATTTAAGGACACCATCAATAAAATGTTGGCGACAAAGGATGCAAATGCAAAGCTCCTGCCAAAAGGTGGCTCGGCTTTTATAGAAAGAACCATCTCCGGGGACTGCTTTGTTACTATTAAAGAATCGGGCGATATCACGATGACCCTTAGTCAGAAAGACGATAAGACTGATGTTAGAATCTCAACTTCAGCCGTGCTGACATTGTCACTCGACAGCAGTGAAAAGATATATAACGAAGGCAGTATGCCCTTTAATATCACCGCTAAAGAGGAAAAGCTCCAAGTGGAAGGCATGAACTATAAAATAACGGCTAAGGCGGGGTTGCCGTCGGGTCAAAACTTTGATTTTTCACGTACGCTTGGCGGAGGCGGAACCGTGGATGTCGGTTGGGATAATAACATCTGGAAACCTTGGAACGGAACGGAGAAAACATTGAAGTTCGCAGGAGAGTAGACTTCTAATAAATTAAAAGAGAAAAACAATAAGTATTAGGATTAAAACAAGGCGGGTTTTGAAATGAAAAAATGGATAACACTTTTTATGTTAGCTGGAATAGTAATTGGCGCACTGACGCTCTCTGGCTGCGACAGCACATCGCAGATGGCTCCGAAAGACAATCAGACTGCTTTACAGAAGGGAAACAAAGCCTTAGATGAGGCTCTGCCTTCCGGTCCTTATTGGCGCATAGAGGTTTCAGATACTAAGAACTTCGCTTATACTATCCCAGATGGCGGTGGCAAGACCATCGATATGACCGCCACGCTTTACTTTATCGCCTGGAAATCGCGAGGAGAGGAAATGTTCGGTCAATATGAGGGGCGGGCACTGGTGGCCTATAATATTGATTTAAGCAAAGCCGGAGCAGGTAGCTTTACCTTTATGGGCGGGGCTATGGATGACAGCATCAGTGACAATATTCACTTTGAACTTATTCCGACACAGCAAGAGGCAGTAACCTCGAAAAGCGATGACATTGACCTCGCGCCGCTGGTAAAATTCATAGGGCAGGCGGAAATTATTACGGATGAGTACACAATATCCCAGCAGAACTGGAAAGCCTTAGCCGACGGACAGGTCAAGCTGGATGTAAACGACAGCTTTGGAGATGGAGCGAAAAATTTACAGGGTTTTGTACTGAAAGCCGGAGAAGATACCGTGCTGATATCCGTAAGTGATTTTGCCGCCGCTTACAATCTTGATGCGTTTCGGGGAACAATCTCGAAAACCGAAATTGGAACAGATCCGCGCTCCTGGTTCCGAGACAAGGTTATGTCACGCATGGAGGAACGCCTGTCTTCTTCGACGCAGTCCGGCGATCAGCAGCCGCCTAAAGCAGACTCCGGCGATGCAGCCGACCAGAACGGTTTAACAGTCGATTCGCAAGGCCGCGAAGGCATGGACACAAACGGCGACGGCAGACTTGATATTTACTTTGGTGAGGATGGAAACGTCTGGGCTGATTTTGACGGGGACGGCAAGTATGAGATAGCCGGCGAAGACGGAGTCGATCACTGACAAAATTTATTAAAAGGAATCGATCCACTCTCTTTAATAAATAAAAATTATGATAGGAATCATGACCGCCGGCTAAGCCGGCGGTTTATGGTTCCTCCCTCATTTTTCGGTCGGAACCACCACTAAAGTAACAAGAGAAAGGCACCTGCTTTAATCAGCAGATGCCTTTCTCTTATTTTTGCATCGGTTTGGCTTTCTCTTTACCACTTTTAGCCTTGCCCTGTATTTCTGGAACGGGGATTACATCATTCTTCGGAATGTGTAGCTTATGATTGCTCTCTGTTCCATGGGGCTCCTTGGGGTCTGGTCTTCGCATACCGGCTTTTGCCATAATTATCACCTCAAGCATATTTTCTCTTCAGTGATAATTTTTATACCTTCTCCATCGGTCACCACTTTCGGCAATGATTGGAGAGTGACACGACTTGCATAAAAAAAGTGTTTAAAAGTGTTGACAATCCATGTCATTTAGTTGGGCTGATTAATATAATGATAATATAAGGTAATTCGATTTGGAGAATTGAAATGACTGAAAGAAACAGAAATATGCCCATCGAGGTTGTGGATATTACTACTCCGGCTCTCAATTCCATGCTGGGGAGGTACTTCATCGGCCAAACGGAGTTACTGAACTTTGGAAATCGCTGGGATGCTTGGGGCGGTATCGTTAACCCCATTGACTCGGGCGTCAATTTATACTTTGATATTTTTACAATTACAAACTTTTCAGCCCAAAGCTTTGTCGGTGAAATTTGGCTCAACGCGAGGCCGCCCCGGAATGCTAAACCTTCTTCAACGGTAACTCCATCAAATCAGACCATATTCCCGCCTTCAAAACCAAAAGCTATCATGCTTGATGCGGATAATTTGGGCGAACCGCTTTTAAGAGGCGTTAACATCTTTGGAAGGATTGTCCCACAAAATTCCACCCTTGTAAGCGATTCGCATAAGGGATCCATAATTATCCCTCCGGGCGGTACGTTTTCAATACTCCTACAATCTCAGGATTTGCAAAACGTACAAGGTACTATCGTTTTGACTTGGTGGGAAGAAAAAATATGCTGAAACGGCCTTTTTGTGTTGAGGAGAAACAGAATATGAACTTGTTACCAAATATAAAAGAGAACGTACCCAAAGAGGTAGTTGTTTTATCGGACGCCGTCTATCATTCGTACTTAGGTAGATACTTCCTGGGGCAAACGGATATGATCCACTTTGGGGGAGGCTATAACGCTTGGGGCGCTTTGGTCAACCCTAAGGGATTCAATACAAACATGTTTTTAAATGCTTATACAATTTCCAATTTTTCCGATGAGCCCTTTACCGCTGAAGGTTGGTTGAGCAGCACACTTCCCGGAGAATCAATAATATCAAGACATTTTGCAGCAGGGAACCAAGCTATCTCTCCTCCGTCTCAACCAATGGTAAACATCATGAGTGCGAACAATATTACAAAGAAAACCCCCACCGGTGGGATCTATACATTCACGCGTAGGGTTGAACCCGATCAAACGCTTACAAAGCATGACTTTCAGGGGATGTACATCATTCCTCCCGGAGGTTCTTTTGCACTGTTCTTTTTATCTCCGGGAAAAGAACACGTGCAATCCAGACTGGCGTTCGGCTGGTGGGAAGAACGAATCGATCGAGGTGGCAGATATTAAAACAAAGGTTTGCCCGCTTGATTTGGCGAGGGTGGTGAGAGCCGAACTCATCCTTATACTCTTACACAATTCCTCAAGGGGGTTTTATTTTTTAATGGAAGGTCATTCGAAACTCGTTGAAATGCAGGCCTTCAATACAAAAATACCACTGTTTTATCAGTGGTATTTTTGTATCAACTAATGTGATATTCCTAAAGAACATGAATTTAATACAATTAAACTATTATATGAGGTGTATGCCCGGCCTCAACTGACTTAATGGATAATGATTGAATAGTTAACGTGGTCTGACAATATATTCGTCAATCTTTCCATCTTTCAGTGTTGCACAGCCGATGCAGGGCAATGTGCTATCGCCTAAAACCACATCGTACTCCATTGAATTGGGGTTGAGTTTGATGATCTCAGCCTTTACTTTATACTGCCCGAAGACTCCTTTTAAGGCTTCAAGAAGCGCATTATTACCTTCTACAACCAAATCGGGCACATTGATCGTACGCGCCCCGCCATCGTTGAAGTGGCAATTCTCCGTAAAGAGAGCGGCAACTCCGTCCGCGTCTCCGGCAGTCAGATATTTAACATAGTCATTCAAAATCATATTTGTATCCTTTCATCAAATCTTAATTGCGACTCGTGCAGCTTCATAGATTGCCTGAACAGCGGTACGCGCCTTTTTAGCATCACCGATGATATAGACTTCTTTAGCAAGGCTTTCGGGATCTTTGAAAGGCTGATCTGCAATGGAACCCATGGCAAGCACGATATTGTCGTAACCTTTAAACTCAATTTCCTCTCCGTCCCGGTCTGCATAAACAGTGCCGCCTTCGATTTTTTGAACTTTTGTGTTGGCGAAAATCTCGATATCTTGTTGCTTAAACCGGCGCAGTAAATGATCACGAACGGTCATATAGAGTTCAGGGGCAATCTGGGGCATCATCTCCACCACCGCCACCCGCTCACAGAAATCCCGGCAGAACTCGGCGGTTTCCACGCCGACCAAACCACCTCCGAGTACTATCGCACTGTTACCAAGAATTGCATTACCAAGCAACACATCATTGGCCTGCGCAACCTTGGGATCATCAATACCGCTGATCCTCGGCTTGATGGGTGTTGCGCCCGTGGCGATAATCAGAACATCCGGAGCCTCTTTCTTAATAAGCTCAGCGGTGGCTTCTGTATTAAAACGGAAGGAAACGCCGTTCTTATCGCACATATGCTTATAATAGCGGATAGCGCGAGTTAAATCCTGCTTATAAGGTGGATAAGCAGCAATCAAGAACTGGCCCCCGACCTTGTTTGGTCCACTCTTCTCAATCAGGGTAACGTGATGCCCTCGATCCGCAGCGATCTGGGCAGCCTCCATGCCTGCAATACCGGCACCTATCACCACGACTTTTTTGGGACTGGCAGTTGGACCGTAGCGGATGTCAGCACGATTATTGCTCATTGGATTAAGCATACAGGAAACGCCCCAGTCTCCTTCCTGAAGGGTATCGTGGTCATTAAAGCTCATGCAGCGCTGTGTACAGGAAATACACGGAATAATGTCTGCTACCGCGCCGGCCATCATCTTGTTGGGAAATTCCGGGTCAGTGATTGACTGACGGCCGGTACAGACAAAGTCAGTGTCACCGCGTTCGATAGCCTGTTCAATAACATAAGGACTTGTGAAGCGGCCGGCAACCATGACCGGAATATCTACTGCTTCGCGTATACGGCGGGCTGCGTGCCAGTTCCATGCCACATCCGTTGCAGGCGGCGGAACGATGGTGTCCCATGCGGAATAGGTACCTGCTGAAACATTTAAGGCATCAGTGCCGTACTCTTCAAGCAGTCTGGCCAAAACAACAGCATCGTTTTCTACCATGCCGCCGATGCGGTCTTCAATAGAATCAATGCGTGTGAGAATGGCGAAATCCGGACCGCAAGTCTTACGAATTCCTTCAATGATAAGCTTGAGAAAATACGCACGGCCTTCGTAATCGCCGCCAAATTCATCTATACGCTTATTTGTTCGTGGGCTAAAAAATTGCAGCCCCATATAACCGTGTGCGGCGTGTATTTCGACTCCGTCAAATCCGGCTTTGAAGCAGCGTTCTGCAGCTTTTACATAACTACCAATCATCTGATAGACTTCTTCCGTGGTCATCTCATGAACCTGTTCTCGATAAACAGTAGAAGGAATTGAGGACGGAGCAACGGGCTGCTGTCCGCCAATCATCGGGGATGTCGTTTCACGGCCAGCATGATGCAGCTGAACAACAGCACGTGCACCACCTTGGTGGATACGATTGGCCAATTTAGTAAGGCCGGGAATACAGGAATCTTCATATAGACGTGGTTCTCCGGGCATGCCCATTCCTCTGCTGTCAATGGAAGCAATTTCGATGATTACGATCCCGTAACCCCCGTCAGCGCGTTTCCCGTAATAGTCACAGGTGCGCTGACTGACAGAACCGTCATCTTCGAACATGGCAGAGTCCATAGCTGGCACGACAAGACGATTACGTACCCACATATTTCCGACAATTATCGGACTGAATGTGTTTTCAAAATACATTTGCTACCTCCGTTTATTTTAAACTTAAAACATTCCGGATACTGTTATCTAATACATTCTGCTTTTAAAAGCATGATAAATATTCAGTAAAATTCGACTGATCCGGTATTGCTATTTATTCCCTAACTGCAACCACTTATACATCAGATGACGCGACGTACCGGTTTTACTACAAGCAAAAATTTATCACTTATACTATGCAAAAATTAAAAGCCCCCGTGGATCTCTCACGGGGGGGCTGCCAGTTACGAACAATTTTCATGTAATTTAGCTTAACGAAAGAAAAGTAACCACCAAAAAGGAAATCTCAAGTCGAAATCATGTCTTCTATCAAATTCATTTCTTCTCTCATGTTCATGCCTTCTATCAAATTCCATTCTTCTATTATATTCATCTCTCATTTCAGGTTCATTCATTCTTTCAACTGACACTCTTCAATTGAATTCATCAATCATATATAACCCCTCTCAC
>CAZVLC010000028.1:0-10119 GCA_964627885.1 uncultured Peptococcaceae bacterium | reverse complement strand
TTACTTTTTGGCACCGGGTGGGGAATTGCCCAAGAAATAATAACGGAAGCGGATTATCTGTTAGCACCTGTTTACGGGGTAAGTACTTATAATCATTTATCGGTCAGAAGTGCGGTTGCCATTATTTTGGATCGTTTGTTAGGGGATAAATGGTGGGAAAATAAATACTGGACAGATTAGCTTCAAAAGCTTCCCTGTCCAGTATTACCATATTTCAGTGTCGTTTTCTGTCATTAGTAAGGCGCACCTGCTCTCTTTTTAGAATTTTTCACTTCATTTTTGTTTATCTTGTAATCCGATGGTTGCTAATTTTGAAGTTACCATAGCCGGAAGCCTGGATCAGGCCAATCTTCCCAACATCATTCATTGACTGATTACGGAAGAGATAATCGTTGGCAATCATTGTGGTACTTCCGCCGGGCGGGGTAACATAGACATCGTATGTTTTGCTTGCCGCGTTAGTATTATTCGCGATAATTTTGAAGTGATAAGTTTTGTTGGGACTAAATGTTACGCTTCGTAAGGCGGCATAGGTAGTTCCGTTCCTGACCCGAAAACATCCATTAGTGCCTAATTCTATCAGCATCCCCATACTGCTGTAGCTGCTTATGCTCGTACTACTATCGGCGTAACCAATAACACCTGCCGGTCTGCTGCCGAGTGGAGTTAAGTCAAATTCGATAGTTACCGTTCCCGTATTGTATGACCCTAAACTTCGTACTGCGGAATAATTTGTAGCGGAATACCAGGCGTTAGGATCGGTAGTGGTGGAGGTGCTGCCGGTGTTTGCAGGAGGTTGTGTTGTGTTATTAGTAGGAGCATTAGTTGTTGGAGTAGTAGTTGTAGAAGTAGTGCCTTTGCTGATTTTATGATTGTTAATTTTGAAATTTCCATAGCCGGAAGCCTGGATCAGGCCAATCTTCCCAACATCATTCATTGACTGATTACGGAAGAGATAATCGTTGGCAATCATTGTGGTACTTCCGCCGGGCGGGGTAACATAGACATCGTATGTTTTGCTTGCCGCGTTAGTATTATTCGCGATAATTTTGAAGTGATAAGTTTTGTTGGGACTAAATGTTACGCTTCGTAAGGCGGCATAGGTAGTTCCGTTCCTGACCCGAAAACATCCATTAGTGCCTAATTCTATCAGCATCCCCATACTGCTGTAGCTGCTTATGCTCGTACTACTATCGGCGTAACCAATAACACCTGCCGGTCTGCTGCCGAGTGGAGTTAAGTCAAATTCGATAGTTACCGTTCCCGTATTGTATGACCCTAAACTTCGTACTGCGGAGTAATTTGTAGCGGAATACCAGGCGTTAGGATCAGTAGTGGTGGAGGTGCTGCCGGTGCTTGGGGGAGGTTGTGTTGTGTTATTAGTAGGAGTAGTAGTTGTCGGAGTACTAGTTGTTGGAGGTGAGCTTGAGCCGGTTGCGCCAGAACCGTAACCTCTGGACACCCAATAACTAACAGTTTTGTTGGATGGGTTAATGGTGTTATTTGATGATGAGCCAACTTTGATTGGTTCTGAACAATTCCAGAATATATTATCATGAACCGAAATATTTGAGCCGGAAAATGAATAAGGAGCTACGCCGATTTTTCCGGCCGTATCATGGAAAATATTGTGGTGGATATTGATATTCTTTGGCGCATTTTGAATCTGCACACAACACCAGCCACCAAGAGCCGGGGTACTTGTAAAAGTGTTATGGTCTATTTCGATGTTCTCAGCGCCATCAGTACGTATACCATTATTAATTTGGACGGAGATATTATTATTGTATGCACGGCCACCTTTAGTTTTGAAAAAACTAATACCATCATGGGCGGCATCAATCTGGCAATTATGTACTGTCATGTTGCTGGAACCGCGAATTCGCACGGCATCATTCCAGAGCCATCTTGTAAAGGTGACATGATGAACAGTACAACCGCTGGCTCTTCTAAATTCGATACAGTTTCTTCCGTCGCCGTGACCACCATCATTTTTGTCGTTCGCAGTACTGGTGAATCGTAAATAACAAATGGTCACATTTGAAACGTCGTTGCAGAGGATGTAAGCAGAACCAGTCTCAGTTTCTGAATTACAAACATTGTCTCCTGCCGCATGAATCACTGTACTATTACCATCTCCGCGTAAGGTAATCCCACTCTTGGCAAAAATGGGACTTGTGATATTATAAGTAGCCGCATGAAGATAGACCGTGTCCCCAGCTTGTGCTGCCTTTATTGCTTGATTAATAGTTGCTTGAGTAGTACCGTTGTAAGTTTGACCTGGACCGACATGATAAACCGCCCCCCATACCGTTAAGGGAATACCTAGTAAAGTTAAGATGAAGACAGTTATTAGAGCAATCCTTATGTCTCTTTTCATACTTTTCCCCTCCCCTTTTTTATATAATAGGTAGGAACCTAGTATTGCAAGAACAGTCGGAATTGCCTTATTATTCTTTTCAATTTAAGCTTACAATCTTCAGGAGGAATTTTCAAGTAAAATATTGATAGAAATTGTTTGTCTGATTGACCACAAATCATGTACAATATTAAAGGATAATCGGGGATATTACCTCATTAATAAACGTGTGATTAACGTGTGGGAAGTAAATGCCTAATTAAGAAAATTATAATAAATGTCTTATTGAAAAAATGCTCTTGTTAAAATGTAGAAAGATATGATATAATAACAACGCTTGTGGTTTTTCTTGAAAACGGATGGTCCGCTGTCTTGATTTTTAGAGGCGAGATAAGAACATCTAGGTGGAAGGAGGTTATACTCATGGATTTAATTAAATCAATTGAAGCCGAACAATTACGCAATGATATTCCTGATTTTCGGCCTGGTGATACTGTGCGTGTTCACGTGAAAGTAGTCGAAGGAAACCGGGAAAGAATTCAGGTTTTTGAAGGCACGGTCATTAAGAGAAGGGGAAGTGGGTTAAATGAAACCTTCACGGTACGCCGGATTTCTTATGGTGTTGGTGTTGAGCGTTGTTTCCTTGTTCATACACCGAGAGTGCAAAAAATCGAAGTAATGCGTAAAGGGCTTGTGCGTAGAGCAAAACTCTACTATTTGCGGAAATTATCTGGTAAAGCAGCCAGAATTAAAGAGAGAGCTAAATAGCTTCAAGAAGGGACTGAGAGGGCTCAGTCCCTTCTTACTTTTTTCTCTGGTTTAGTTTATAATCGAGTTATCAAGTGAAAAGGAGCGGGGCAGATGGTTAATTGGTTTCCCGGGCACATGGCCAAGACAAAGAAGATGATTCTCGAACACCTCAAATTAGTTGATGTGGTCTTAGAACTGATAGATGCCAGATTACCTGTGAGCAGTAGAAACCCTTTATTACAGGAGCTGCTTGGAGATAAACCTTCTGTCTTGGTATTAAATAAAGCTGATCTTGCTGAAGAACAAGAGACTGTCCAATGGTTGGATTATTATACTAAGCAGGCTCTTCCTGCTTTAGTCTTTGATTCGATACAAAACAGAAGCCGTCAGGAGAAAAAGAAAGTTTTAGATTTAGTGAGAGGACAGGCCCAAAGGGTTTTAGCTCGTCGGATCGCACGTGGTATTAGGAATAATACTATTCGGCTAATGGTTATTGGCATCCCGAATGTTGGTAAATCAACATTAATTAATAATCTTGCCGGGAAAGGCGCCACCGAGACTGCGGACCGGCCTGGGGTTACGCGAGGTAAGCAGTGGGTGAGGCTGGAAAAAGAGATTGAGTTGTTGGACACGCCGGGAATTCTTTGGCCAAAATTCGTAGATCCTGTTACAGGATACAAGTTAGCCGTGACAGGAGCGATTAAAGATACTATTTATGACCCCTTGGAGTTGTCATTATGGTTATTGGGTTGGTTGATGGAACATAAACCGGGAAGGATTCTAGACAGGTATAGTGTGGAGGAAAAACAGGAACCGGTGATGCTACTAACGGAAATCTGCCGCAAAAGAGGTTTATTGATAACTGGGGGAGAAGCAGATCTGGAGAAAGGGGCTGGGATTCTCTTGTCCGAATTTCGTGGTGGAAAATTAGGGCGCATAACCATGGATCTTTTTCAAAAGCAAATCTCGAATGGAAATGAAAAGGATAAAGGCATAGAGGAGAATGGGACGGGAGAGAATGGAGAAGTTCGTGGAGAGGTTTACTGAATTAAGACAAAAGGAAATCTACCTGAATGAGCATGGCTTTAGCTGTGTTGGCGGAGTTGATGAAGTGGGAAGAGGTCCTTTAGCCGGGCCTGTTGTAGCAGCCTGCGTCATTCTCCCGCCAAATTGTTATATCCCTGGGTTAGATGATTCCAAGAAGCTTACGGCGCGTAAACGGGAGAAGCTGGAACTGCAAATTAAACAAGAAGCTGTTGCTTGGGCGGTGGGTTTAGTAAACCATAAAGAAATTGACCGGGTTAATATTTATCAGGCGACAAAAATAGCGATGGCTAAGGCGGTAAGATCTTTAAAAATACAGCCGGATTATCTCTTAATTGATGCGATGAAAATAGAAGTTGATTTACCGCAGGAGAGTATTATTCATGGTGACAGTATATGTGCTGCTATCGCTGCAGCTTCGATTATAGCGAAAACATATCGGGATAGACTAATGGTTTTACTTGATGATTTTTATCCTAATTATGGTTTTAAAGACAATAAAGGGTACGGTACGGCTCGCCATTTGGAGGCACTGCGTTTGTTTGGACCTTCTCCGATACATCGCAGGAGCTTTATCCAAAAAATAGTGGTGAACTGGTGAGGTGAATCCGGTGAAGCGCATTATTTT
This sequence comes from uncultured Peptococcaceae bacterium, assembly GCA_964627885.1. Lineage (GTDB taxonomy): Bacteria > Bacillota > Peptococcia > DRI-13 > DTU073 > UBA3937. Next base: position 5,338 of record CAZVLC010000028.1, on the reverse strand, counting down.
GGGGAGAAAAGCTGAAGATGCGGCGGCAGAATATTTAAAGCAACAGGGATATCGGCTTAGAGAAAGAAATTTTCGTTGTGCTCTAGGAGAAATCGATATTATTGCCGAAGATGGGGACGTTTTGGCTTTTGTGGAGGTAAGAAGCAGGACTAGTGCATTCTTTGGTTTGCCACAAGAGACTGTTAACTGGAACAAACAACGCAAACTGAGGAGATTGGCTGCTTATTATTTGGCAGGAAAGAAGGAATGGCAGCGGAAATGTCGCTTTGATGTAATTGGCGTACTCTTTGACCAGCAGCAGACGATAAAGACGTTAGAGTTGCTGAAGGATGCTTTCTAAATCTCCGATTATTAAGGTATTTTAAGGAATCCGATTCTCAGGGCAGGAAATCAGGAAAAAAGGGAGAAGTAATGAAAGAATGAGAAGAGAATCAAAGGGGAAAGGAGTGTCTTCATGAATTTAGGTACCGAATTAAATCTGCAGGACAAGGTATCCAATAAGCCGAATAGGGCTCGAAGTACCAAATCAGGGGGAAAAATAGTAATTTATATTCTCTTATTCTTGCTTTTCTGGGGTGGGCTGGTTTATGGAGGATTTTATCTTACGAAACAATATTTTGATCAGACGATCAATAACCTTCAACAAACTAATGCGTTAAATATGCAGGAAGTGAATGAAAAACTGGCCGGCTTGAATAATGAACTCTATGCTTTACAACAAGCTATTAGTAATACGGATGATACTTTATCATCTTCGGGAGATATTCAAGAAGAGCTCACCGAAAAGATTGAAATATTGGATGAGCAGTTAAAGGCTTTAGAAAAGAGCTTAAAAATACTGAAGGAGGCTCCTTGATGCGTATCGTTAACTTGTTGGCCTTGTTAATGATTGCACCTCTGCTGGGGATGTTCCTGACACTGACAGGTTTGACTGCTTCCGCCCAAAATTTATTAATTCCAGTGGAGCAAACAAATATCGCCTTGGAAACATTTCAAGAAAACGTTACGGAATTTGGGGGGAAACTCGCAGTATTCCATGAGCAGGTTGATGAGCAGAAATCCCAGTATGAGGAGCAGGATAAATTTTTAGGTAGCTTGGCCGATGCCGCTTCAAAGCATGAAAAACAATCAGATCAAATCTACGAAGAACGTATCCTGACTATGCTTGGTCCGCCGGTAAAAGAGTACGCTTCCCGGCGCGTAGAAATTAAGGTATTTAAATTGGCTGAGCTAGGGTATCGTGGATATATTGCGAAGGTTAAGCTTTTTGACCCCAAAGCCTTTAAAGTTGTTTTGGCTCAGGACACAATTGGGGCTAAGGAAACAACTATGGAAGCCGTAAAAAGAACTGGTGCGCTCCTGGGGATTAATGGCGGCGGCTTTTATACGGAAATGCGCAATGGCAAAGCACAGGGAATTCATATTGGCAATGTGGTGATAAACGGGAAATTAGTGGGACCTTTTAATGCTTACCCAGGTAATTTGTCTTTTTCCGGGATTAATAGGGCGGGGAGACTGATTGGGGGCATTTTTACCGAAGAGGAACAGCTTATGTCGTTGAATCCATGGCAGGGCGTCAGTTTTATTCCTGTTTTGATTAAAGGTGGAGTAAAACATCCCATCCCTCCGGATTGGGCCAAAACCAATCAGCCGCGCACAATTATCGGAGAATATGCGAACGGGGACTTAATAATGATTGTTGTTGATGGCCGTCAGTCTGATTGGAGCAGCGGGGTTACGCTCGAAAGATTGATAGACAAATTAGTTGAATTGGGAGTTAAGGAAGGATATAATTTGGATGGAGGGGGGTCTAGTGCTTTTGTTTACAAAAACGAAGTATTAAATCGGCCCTCGGATGGTAAATTACGGCCAGTAGTGACGAATATAGTGATTATGCCTTAAAATAGCTGCTTAGGAAACTGCCTGGTAATTGTCCAGGTAGTTTTTTGTTGAAAAATAAAAGAAGAAGCAGTAAAATAACATATAAAGGAAGAAGAGACAAAGGTTGCTTCTTATTTGAGGTGAAGAGTAATTGTTGGCACGGGTTTATGGTTGTACGATGGTGGGGATGGATCCCCATCCGATTGAGGTTGAAGTGGATGCCTCCGGTGGCTTACCCGAATTTACTATCGTAGGCTTACCTGATACCACCGTAAAGGAAAGTAAGGAAAGAGTGCGAACGGCGATCAAAAATGCCGGTTTTGATTTTCCCCCACGGAAGATTATTGTGAACTTGGCACCCGCAGATTTAAAAAAGGAAGGGCCGGGTTTTGATCTGGCCATTGCCATAGGTATTTTAGCAGCCACAGAACAACTACGGACAGAATATCTTTCTGGTTATTTTTTGGCCGGTGAATTATCATTAGACGGCTCTATCAGAGGTGTCCCGGGTATTCTGCCTATGGCGCTATTTATCGGAGCCGACAGTACTAAAGCTTTTATTGTTGCGGAGGATAATCATGGCGAAGTTGCCCTGGCGCAAGGAGCAGCATATTGCTTCAGCAGATTGGAAGAGGTTAAGAAGTTTCTTGAAAATCCACAATTAGATACAAAAGTAGCTCCTCAAAGGTTGGATCAATTTCTAACAGAGACACCAAAAACCATATATGATTTTGTTGATGTTAAAGGACAAAAGCTAGCCAAACGGGCGATGGAGGTAGCTGCAGCCGGTGGGCATAATCTCCTTTTCCTAGGCCCTCCCGGGTGTGGAAAAAGTCTATTGGCCAAATGCTTCCCTTCAATTTTACCTCCCTTGACTTCGGAGGAAGCCCTTGAAGTAAGCAAAGTGTATAGTATTGCCGGTTTGTTAAGCAAGGACAAGCCACTAGTGACCGGTCGTCCTTTTCGTGCGCCGCATCATACGGCTTCGGCAGCCAGTATTATCGGTGGCGGTTTAATCCCCAGTCCCGGAGAAGTAACTTTAGCTACGCATGGCGTTTTATTTTTAGATGAGGCTCCCGAATATCGGCGTGATGTGCTTGAATCGTTACGGCAGCCTTTAGAAGAAAAAGTGGTGACAATTTCAAGAGTTTCGGCGGTAATTACCTATCCGGCCAAATTTCAACTAATTGCCGCTGCTAATCCATGCTACTGCGGTTATTACGGTGACAAACACCGAGAATGTACGTGTACCCCTTATCAGGTGAATAAATATCGCAGTAAGCTATCCGGCCCGCTTTTGGACAGAATTGATTTGCATGTGGAAGTCTCCCGGCTGGAATATCAGGAGTTACATGAAAAAAAACCGGAAGAAAGCTCGGAAGAAGTGCGCAGGAGGGTGGTTGCAGCACGATTGAGGCAATTACAGCGTTTTTCCGGGCGAGGAATCACTTGTAATGCTTTAATGAATAATCAAGATGTACGAAAGTACTGCCAACTACAGGATGATACTAAAAATTTGCTCAGGAAAGTATATACATCGTTAGGTTTAAGTGTCCGTTCACATGAGCGAATCTTAAAAATTGCCCGTACTGTTGCTGATTTGGCTAATTCTGATGAAATCAGTACGACGCATCTGGCAGAGGCCTTACAATATCGCTCTTTAGACAGAGATAACTGCGGTATCTAAAAATGCCCAAAGGGGCAAGCGATGGAGGAATTGATTAATGCAAGCATTTAGGATCCTTTATCTTACGTATTATAATAAGGTATTTTCTACTTGCTATTTAATCCTAAAAAACTATGCATTAGCAGAAGAAGCTACTCAAGAAGCATTTCTCAAAGTATATACCAAGCTACATACTTTAAAAGAACCGAATAAATTTGGCGCCTGGGTGGCGGCGATTGCTTCCAAACAAGCAATCAATATTTACAACCAGAATAAGAAAATTCTGGCGATAGGAGAAGAGGAAATAATCCAAAATATGCAAATGCTCTGGACAGAAAACGCTGATGATTTTGAACCGTGTCAGAAATATCTTGAAAAAGAAACAAATCAAGAGATACGGAAGGCCATCTGTTTATTAAATCCGGTACTTAATCAGATGGTTATCTTGAAATATTATTGGAATTTAACCGATCAAGGAATTGCTGATGTACTCGAGATTCCAGTGGGTACTGTAAAATCTTCTCTTTTTAGGGCAAGGAGCATTCTCGGGAATAAATTAAGAAAGATTTTTGATGATAATCAGGTAATCGTTAGAGGGGAGAACTAAAGACGATGAATGAATTTGATAAGCAGATTACGCAAAATCTAAAAGTAATGCTCGAGACTCCGCTCTTATTCGATGAGCAGGAAAAATGGCAAGATTTTGCCCAAAAAATTAAGGATGAAAATTCGCAGAATAGGCTTGTAGAAAACAAAAACAGGTCTTCTTGGAAAATGAAACTTCTGCTTACTGCGGCATCTTTACTAATTATTACTTCCTGTTTATTGCTGAAACCTCAGGTTGTAAACGGTTTTAAGGATGTGCTTTATAAATGGGTAAATCAGCAGTATGACAATGACTTTGTTTACTCAGAAAAACGCAATCCTGAATATAAGCCAGGCTTGCACGAGTCTATTACCTTTGAAGAAGCAAAAAGCATGGTTGTCTATAATTTAAAGTATCCCCAATATTTGCCGGAAACACTGACTTCCATTGAACCTAGTATCAGTGTAAGCTCTAAAGAAGATCCGATCTCCACCGTTACATTAAAATTTGCCGATGAAAAATCATATCTTATTATTAAACAAAAAAATGTCCTCGTACAGAAAAATAGCTCTTCTTTTGTCCCTAATAATGCGCAAGTCAAGGAAGTGCTTGTGCACAATAAATTTAAAGTGTTCGTTGTGGAAAATGGGGAGCATATTGAATGTAACTGGAACGAAGATAATTTAGAATATCATATTTCTTCCCAAGAGATTGCTTATGAGGACTTAATTGCAGTGATAGAGTCATTAAATTAGGAAGCCTTACGGCTTCCTAATTTAAATTTACTACTATTTATTTTTATGCAGCGTTCTCAACTAGTCATATAAAAAATTGGGACTATAGGAAATCTTCGTTTCTCCTCCCGCCTTATGTATGGCATAAGTGCGGAATACACCCGGCTCGCAGGGATAGCCCCCACATGAGTCTATAGTGGCATCGTATGTTGAATCATACCATGATTCTAAGGTAACCCAGGCTCCGTTTTCGTATTTTTGTAATTTCATGGTGATTGAAGTAGAATATTCACCAGCTAAAGTCGAATAAGATTCACAGATAAACCTTGAACCATATACGCCAATACTGGAGCCCCAGGAGAGAAAGGCGTTTGAGGAATCAGGGGTAATTACCATTTTTTCTCCCGCTACCAAAGGGCGGAGAGAGAGGGATTCGAACCCTCGATACAGGTATCAGCCCGTATAATCGCT
>CAZVLC010000027.1:0-10128 GCA_964627885.1 uncultured Peptococcaceae bacterium | reverse complement strand
GTGCGGGTCGGATTTGAACCGACGGATGGCGGATTTGCAGTCCGCAGCGTTAGCCACTTCGCCACCGCACCATCATCTCCGGCCAAAACCGGTACTTCCTTACTTGCTGCATATGGAGCGGAAGACGGGATTCGAACCCGCGACCCTCGCCTTGGCAAGGCGATGCTCTACCACTGAGCCACTTCCGCAAAAAAAAATGGTGCCTCGAGGCGGAATCGAACCACCGACACGAGGATTTTCAGTCCTCTGCTCTACCGACTGAGCTACCGAGGCAAGCATTCCACAGAGATTTCAGCCTTTTGCCGCTGACAAAGTATATTCTATCACGATATTCTCCATCATGTCAATGCATTTTTACCTGACATTATTTAGTTGGAGATTGCAAGTTTAATTGCCTTACCTTAAAGAAGGAGCTTTATTTAACGAAGGCCAGTAATGCTTCTCTGACAATCTTGGCAGCGAGAATCGTTGTCCTCTCGGAAGAATCATAAGCCGGAGCAACTTCGACCAAATCCATCCCTACCACATTTAAATCCTTCATGGCAAAAAGCGCCTTCATTATTTCCCGCGAAGTACACCCGCCCGGCTCAGGGGTTCCGGTCCCCGGTGCAAAAGCTGGATCAACCACGTCAATATCCAGAGTAACATAAACGGGTTTCTCCTCAACTTCTTTAACGGCCCGATCAAGCGCCGGAAAAATTTCATCCAGATACAAATGGGTTTCCTGCTTCGCAAACTCAAATTCCTCTTTTACCCCGGAACGGATGCCAAACTGATAGAGATTTTTCGGTGCTAACAATTTGGCGGCTTTTCGCAAAACAGTAGCGTGTGACAATTCTTCCCCTTCAAATACCTCTCTTAAATCGGTATGGGCATCAAAGTGAAAAACAACTAAATCAGGATATTTTTCGACACAGGCTTTTACCAACGGTAAAGTAACTAAATGCTCTCCTCCCAAAAAAAGTGGGAATTTCCTTTTGGCGAATATTTCCCGGGCAACTTCCTCAATCCGCTTTAAACTTTCAACCGTATTGCCAAAAGGCAAGAAGATATCCCCGGCATCATAGTAAGGAAGGTTCACCAAGCTTTTATCTTGATAGGGGCTATATAACTCTAAGCCATAAGAAATATTTCTAATCTGCTGTGGGCCGAAACGGGTTCCGGGGCGAAGACTAACGGTATAATCCATCGGCAACCCTACTAACACTGCCTTAGAACCGGCATAATCCTCACAAGCTCCCAGAAAGCCGGTTCGCCGTTGAACATAGCTTTGCAACATCTTTTCATCCTCCAATGTACTCCGATAATTATCAATTATAATCTCTCCGATCTAATTCGACAATATTCTATAAACCCGTTTTGGAGATAAATTTACAAAAAAAGATACGGACTCTTCCTCTCCGTATCCTTTTTCTTATACATCTATTCGAATGTCCAGATCATTATTTTCTGTTTAACCCACTACTTCTGCCATCTTTTGATTAATGTAAAAATTATACTTTCGAAAAGCTAAACGAACTAAAGACTTATCCTGACTATACGTAATTTTATCCAATGCTTCATCAATCGGGAAAAAACCACCTTCCAGAAAACCCTCATGCTTATTCACCGTAAAAGAATCGTTTGTCGCCTCCATAATGAACCAGTCAATCTTGTTGCATACCGGCATTTTCCGAGAATAAGAAAAAAACTCATAACTTGTCTCGCCCGCGGGGGAAATAATGGTAGCATCCACATTACCTTCATGTTTGACCCTTTGTAGTGCCACGTCCAAGGCCAGTTGATTATCCCTGATTGCGCCTTTCGGTAAAATCCATTCACCCTTGTCGTTTTTCAGGATAAATACCCTGTTGTCGATAAAAACAACACCACCAGCACATGCCCTCGTCAACATAGATAAACCCCCCATTTTCATTTTTACTTAATACTATGTTCGACAAGATGAAGAAGTTCTCCTGCTAAAAAAACAGCGAAATAAATAACATATTTTTGACAATAAAAGATCTTAATTTCTCGCCAGAAACAGATCGCATTGCCCAGCTTGCCAATGTAGGCAATGATTGCAGCGGGGTAAATTATCCCTTGAAGGAACATTCCCCGCTTCGAGGCCTCTTGCCGTTCTGATCGAATCATAGTGAGGACAACCCCCGGCCATCCGATAAAACATTTCCGACATCATATCACAAAACCTCCTGTCTTTAGGTTTCCCAACAGAAGGTTTTTTATATACATACCGGTTTATTTTACTATATCCGCAATAAGCAATAATTTTTCATCCGAAGATATAGGGTATACATCTTTTATTTTCAATTTTTGCCCCTTATCCACCACAAATTCAAGTTCTTTCGGATATACACTGATATCCTTTATATACGCCCCCGGAGTTCCCTTGGGTGCTTTAATAATCATGTCTATCCCGCTGGAAAATTTTTTTAGTGGTAAGAGGCTGGTACTCATAAAACCTTCCTCCGTAAACTCTTTCCCGATCATCCTTTTGACAGGCAAATCGGCAATTGACCCTAAACCATCTTTGAACATTCCGCGAAAAAGGATTATCTCCTCGTCCAGAGGAGGAGCACTTTGTAAAATCTTACTTACCGCATCGATATCCGCCAGTTCCTTTTTACTCGCCTCTTTTTTTATTCCTCTCAGGATATTATTCATTTGTTTAGAGTTAGTCGTAAAACTGTTTAAATATCCCTCTGCATTTTTCGATAAATTCATTGCCCAATGATGATATTTATTATCCCCCCAGCCTTTAATACTGCTTGCAATACTCTTGGGGAAACGCTCAGCTAATCCCCATTCGACCTGAAAATCCGCCCAAGTAAGCGGGTACTTTCCTTCACTAACCCTATTTGCAACCACCTCTGATACAGTTGATCTGCTGCTCACGCCAGAAACCGATGAGCTGACAGGTTTAACCTTAGACGGTATATTCACAGCTTCGGTTTTTATTGTCAAATCAGTAGCTTTTGAACCTGACCAATATCCTTCGAATAATTTCCCTGATGACTTACCTGTTGTTGCTAAAGTTGGGGTTGCTCTACCGATTCCGATGTTAATTTGCGAAAAATCGGGTATAAATGAGCCCCAATTTATCCCTTTACCCGGAACTGCTATTTTAGCCAGAGCCCCGGTTTTTGCCGTATTAACTGCTTTGTTTACAGCACTAGCGCCTTTAACCGATCCTCCACCCAAAAGGAGAGTACCACCAAAAACAGCAATTTCCCCTTGCAATTTGCCCATTTTAAGAGGGTCCTTCTTCGCCTCATTCCACGAACCTTTCCCCATTTGGTAAATTCCATTAAGGACTGGCAACGGATTAGCCAAGACACCGGTCATACTCTGCGCCCCGATAGTGAGTTTTTCTTTGTACGCTTGCGGCTTTTCCTTAACATTGTAAGCTAAGTTGATCGTCCGCGCCGGTAAGCTATCCAGTTGAGCGAGGAGAGAAACCGTCCCTGTGACAAAATCTTTTGTCCCTTCAGCAACGCCCAGTCCAAATCCAACTTCTTTTAAGGTATTATTCTTCAGGTCTTTATAAACCTTATTCTGTGCACTTAACCCTGTCTGCTTTTCTAAAAGCGAAAAACCGCCCCGAGTTAATACCGTGATTAGTCCGGAAGAAATATTGACAAATTTATCTGCCTTTGCATTAACATTACGAATAAACCGGTCACTATCCTCCACTTTTTTCTGAAAAAAATCTTTAACCTTGAAGTCAAAGGCATAGACCGGTGGCGCTATACATAGAAGTACCATCGCGGTTAAAGTAATCGCGGTAATGATTTTCACTATTTGAGGATATGGTGTCCTTGGCATAACAATTGCCTCCCTTAAATAGCAAATGCTAATATATTCTATACATTTAGGGCAATATTTCTGCCTCGATGAGTAAAGATTCTTTATAATCGTCTATCCGCTTGGCGTTTTTTATTAATAATTCCTGCCCCTTGTCTAACAAGAATTCGCATTCACCCGAATATTTGCTTAGACTGCCCAAAAATGCGCCGTTTATTTTTTCGGGTGCCTTTATCACCATGGAAAGTCTGCCGGGGTAATAAAAAAGTGGAACCAAACTAGTACTTAAAAATCCTTTTTCCTGAATTGTTTTGCCGATGAGCTGCTGAGGCTTTATTTTTTCCAAGTCCCCCAAATAATGCGAATTGATTGTGCGAAATAGAAAAATTTTTTCCGGTAATTCGGACTTTTGCAAAGCGCCACTGATTAAACTGATTTGTTTTTCTACTTTTGCCATAAAATAGTCTGATTCTTTCTTCATCCCTCTCAACACAGGGTTGATTGTTAAAAAATCGCGCTTGGTATATTGGGAAATCGCCGTGCGTTCAGATAAAGACAATGCTTCTCGCCAAACATCAAATTTTTCTTCAGCCCACACTAGTATATCGTTCTGAGTCTTTTGCGGAACGTGCTTATTCAACATCCAGGGGTAACTTTCCAAATCGGCCTCCGCGTTTAGCGGATATTTTCCAACAACAGCTTTAGTCTCTGCAGATGAATACTTTTCTAATGCTGCTTTGGAAGTGGCAATTTGAGAGTCTACTGCCTGTGTCTTCATTGTGAATATATCTTCAAGCTGCGCATGGAATGCCTTTGCTGTATATCCTTTGCCTGTTACGCTTGCCGTAGTGGGAGCCGTTATGCCAAAACCCAAATTTATTTGGGGAAATTCAAAAGCGGGTAGTTTTGCCGAGAGACCAGTTTTTCCCGTATTCACCGCCTTATTGACGATGCTGACGCTTTTAACCTGACCTCCCCCTAGAAGCATAGTACCGCCAAAGACAGCAACTTCCCCTTGCAATACACCCATTTTTAGAGGATCGTTTTTAGCTTCTTCCAACTTACTTTTCCCCATTTGATAGATGTTGTTAAAGACAGACCACGGATTCACCAAAACGCCGGCCACATTCTTCGCTCCGGCAGTCACTTTATCTTTGTATGCCTGCGGCTTCTCCTTAACGTTATATGCTAAATTAATCGTCCTTGCCGGCAAGCTTTCCAAGTAGGCAAGAAGTGATACTGTCCCGGTGACAAAATCTTTTGTCCCTTCGACCACCCCCAGCCTAAACCCAACCTTTCGTAAACAACTATATTTTATATCCTGATAATACTTATTCTGCTCACTCAACCCTTGCCGCTTTTCTAGGAGAGAAAATCCTCCTTGCGTCATTTTCGTAATTAACGTCGTCGGTCTATTTACATATTGATCTGACCGTGAATTAAAGCGCTCAATAAAGCTGTCACTCTCTTCAACCTTTGTCCGAAAATATTCCTTAATTTGACCCTTTAAGTCAAAAGCATATGTTGGATCGGAACAAAAGAGTAATATTACGCTAATTACCGTAATATTGAGTATTATTTTGAATATTTTAAGCCTCAGAAAATTCATGCCGACACAAATACCTACCCTTCAAAATACATTACAACATGCATTCGCAAATACTATTCATAACAGTTCGACAATTCATTTCCATTATACACTTTATTCTTTCGGGGCTCAATATAAAATTAAAAGAATTTATCCGGAAAACAAACCTCCTGCTTTTACACCTTCCGGCAGGAGGTTTACCCATATAATCTAATGTTCTATACATTAAAGCGGAAATTAATAATATCGCCGTCTTCGACTATATATGTTTTCCCTTCTAATCTAAATAACCCTTTTTCCTTTACTTTCACCATCGAACCTAATTCGTGAATATCCTGGTATTTTACCACTTCCGCGCGGATAAAGCCTCGCTCAATATCGGAATGAATTTTCCCGGCAGCCTCTTTTGCTGAAATGCCCTGCGGAATAGTCCACGCTCTTACTTCATCCTCGCCTACGGTAAAGAAAGCAATTAGCCCTAAATGGGCATAAACATTACGTGCTAACACTTCGATCCCCGTTTCGGTAAGCCCTAAATCAGCCATAAAAAGCGCTTTATCTTCTTCTCCCAACTCCCCGATTTCCAACTCCATTTGGGCGCATATTTCTAGAAGCGGGATATTTTTCTCCGCGCATACAGCCATTAATTCTTTCCGGTGAGGATACTCTTTTGTCTTATACTGTTCTTCATCGAGATTAACCACCGCTAAACGCGGCTTTTCCGTGAGAAAAGCGTAATTTCGCATGGTCGTCCTTTCTTCTTCGGACAAGTCCACGTCCCGCATCGATTTTCCTTCTTCCAAGACTTGATAGCATTTTTCGAGACGCTCTAATTCCTCCTGATTCTCTTTGGTAATCTTTTTCCCCGCCCGGATACGTTCTATCCGCTTTTCAATCAGCTCCATATCAGCAAACAAAATTTCTGTCTCTACGGTTTCCAGATCTCTGGCAGGGTTAAGCTCATTTTCCTCCGCTGCGGATAAAGAATCTCGAAATGCCCTTAAAACGTGCACCAAGGCATCACAAACGCGTACATCATTTAGAAATTTTGCCGAACCGGATTTCTGTCCATCTTGCCCGGTAACTAACCCGGCAACATCTATAAAATCCATCTGCGCATAGATTGTTTTCCGAGGGTGATATAAGTCACTTAAAAAATCGATCCTCTGATCCGGCACTCTGGTCGTCCCCATGTTTGCTTCTGTTTTCCCAGAGCCGGTCTCCGCCTTTCCACTCGTCAAAAGGTTGAAAAAGGTCGTCTTCCCTGTAGTCGGCAAACCAATTAGTCCTATCTTCACTGAAATCTCCCCCTCAAGTTGATTACAGCTTAAATACTACCACATAATCCTAACCTCTGTCATCACTCAATCTACTCTTAACCGGTTTCAATTCTCTGTCTTCGAGCACATTCTTTACAGCTTTGTAGAGTACGAAAGTAAGCGTGGAAGACATGATAAATTTCACCATATTAAAGGGGAATACTACTGTAACCATCATGGGAATGATCCCCTCTGTCGGGAAACCCCATAATGGAAAGAAAATAAAATAATTAGCTACAGTCATAGCCAGTGAAGCAACAATCGAACCAATCGCAAGCGAAATAATCGCTCTTAACTTAGTTTTACGATATTGATAAATTAATCCTGCCACTAAAACCATCGTGCCACCGGCCACAAAATTAGCCGCCATCCCAATAATTCCGGCTTTTGATAATCCTAACAAGTAACCCAGAATACATTTTGATAACTGAACCAACACTCCCGCCAAAGGCCCAAAAGCAAATGTAGCAATAATTCCCGGAACATCTCCAAAATCATAGGTTAAAAACTCCGGGAAAAAAGGCAAAGGAAAAGCAATTAACATTAATAAAACACCTAAGGCAGTTAAAAAACCAATTCGTACTATTTTTTTTGTTGTCATTTTTACATCTCTCCTTTTATAAATTTTTGTTGCACCAAATGCTTGAAAAAGAATAAACCCCAAGGAATATCCTTCGGGTTTGTAAAGGCAAATTAAATCATGAGTCTTACTCACGACAAAACGATCCTCCCTTCTCCCCTCCAGACTATAACTGTCGGCCCCGGAATTACACCGGATCTGCCATCTCATGGCTCGCGGGCTTTACCGCCGGTAAGGAATTACACCTGACCCCGAAGGAATCATCTTCAATTGTTCATCTGTTATTATAATCAAAATGTAGTGAGATTACAATAGGATAATGCTAGTATTTTTAGCTTTTTTAGCTTAGTTTAAATCTACTTCCAGAAGATATTTCCCATGAATTTTATTTGCTTGTTTGATCAAAAATTCCTGCCCTTTATCTAAAATATATTCACGTTCCCCATTAAAACCACTAATTAAGTCTATGTAGGCACCTTTTGTCCCTTTGGGCACTTTTATGGCTAAAAATACCCCATGAGAAAATTGCTTTGCTTCTTTAGGTAACACACTTGTACTGATGAAACCCTTATCAGAGATCACCCTTCCCGGTAGTTCCGAAGGATCTAATTTAGCCAATGAACCCAAAATAGATTTAGAGCCTCCTCTAAACACAATAATATCTTCTTGCAAAGGAGGGGCTGAATGGATCACTTCACTTAACTTGTTAATCTTAACCTGTTCATCAATAGTAGGCACCTTTTTTCTCAGTATCTGATTAAATGGGAAAAATTCCAGAGTGTATTCTGATAAAATTTCAAAATCATCTTCCGATAATTTCCTAGCCCAATTACCATAATGTCTTTCTGCCCAAGTCAGAATATTTCTTTCTGTTGCTGCCGGTAATTTAAAAAGAGGTAATGACGAAAACTTGCTTGCCCCGTAGCTTTTTATACTCTGGAAAGTACTTTTAGCTTGACCACTCGTATCCGGTCTCAAAAGTTTTCCCAAATCAGTGTTAGAAAACGGATAAACCTTTGTGTTAAGCGTCTTTTGGGCACTAGAAATAAGCGTGTCTGTCCCTTTTGTCGTTTTATGGAAGATGGATGCAGCGGCTACTTGCCCGTTTCCTGCCACAGTCAGAACCGCTCCACCGAAAGCCGGCCTGATTTGCGTAAAATCAGGGATTAAGCTACCCCAGTTAATTTCTTTGCAGCGAGCCGCTGTTTTAGTCAACGTGCCGATTTTTGCTGTTCCTAATGCTTTATTTGCCGTGCTGGCCGATTTTACTTGTCCACCCCCAATAAGGAGGGTGCCGCCAAATACTGCCACTTCGCCCTGCAGTTTGCCCATTTTCAGCGGGTCCTTTTGGGCTTCAGCAAAAGTATTTTTCCCCATCTGATATATACTGCTTAACACCGGCATTGGATTTCTTAAAACACCCGCTGCCATCTTCCCTCCGTCAATAACCTTCTTCTTGTATTCCTGCGGCTTTTCTTTAATGTTATAGGCTAAATTTATTGTCCGGGCCGGTAAACTATCCAATTTAGCAAGCAGAGATACTGTCTCCGTGGCAAAATCCTTTGTTCCTTCCACAACCCCCAACCCAAAACCGATTCTTTCCAAGCTGTTATGTTTAATCTCTCGATAAAGTTTATGCTGTTCACTTAGCCCCGTCCGTTTTTCTAAAACAAAAAAGCTTCCCTTCGTTAATAACGAGACCATCCCCGAGGAGATGTTCACAATTTGATCGGCTTTAGTGTTAATCCGCGTAATAAATTTATCGCTTTCTTCTACCTTATTCCGAAAAAAATCTTTAATATTCAAGTCGAAAGCAAAAGCGGGACTTGATAGACTAAGCAACACCCACTAATTTTTCTCGAACCGCTTTGGGAGCACACAAACCTCTAATCCAGTCGAATTCAAGGTTGTATGTTTTTAACAAACTATCAAATCGGTTTATTTCTGTAATTGGATAGGGGTAATTAGCTACAGCAGAGGTTTCAACAGTGCTAATCCTGCCGGTACGTTCATATGCGGCAATTGGCGATGCTTCGATTGACGGAGACATTTTATAGACCTTAGTAGTAATTCCTTTTCCTGCTCCTGCTCCTGCTCCTGCTCCTGCTCCTGCTCCGACCGGGAGGGCACTACCAAGCCCCAGATTAATTTGCGGTAGATGGATAGCCGGTACTTTAGCGATATTACCGGCCAGTGCCGTATTTTTGATTTTATTAACCACATTGAGAGACTTTGTCTGCCCGCCCCCAATCAACAATGATCCGCCGAACACCGCCACCTCTCCCTGTAGTTTTCCCATTTCCAAAGGGTCTTGTTGGGCTTCAGCTAACGTGTTTTTCCCGCTTTGGTAAATACCATCAAGAACCGGAAACGGATTTAAGAGCAAGCCCGCTACAGTCCCCGCTCCAGTAACGAGCTTGTCTTTATACTGCTGCGGCTTTTCCTTGACATTATAAGCCAAACCGATTGTCCGAGCGGGCAAGGTATTCAGTTGGGCCAGCAAAGAAGCTGTCCCCATTACCAGATCCTTTGTCCCATTAGCAACGCCAATTTTAAGACCAGTTTTGCGTAAAGCGGCATTTTTGGTGGACTTATACAACTTGTTGCTCTCATCTAATCCGGTTCGCTTTTCCAATATAGAAAAGCCCCCCTGGTTAATTTTGTAATTAACTCTGTTGTATTTTGCAAGCTTTGATTCACTTTTATATTAGCAGCTTTCATAAAATTATCGCTTCTGTCCACCTGCGAACGGAAGTAATCACGGAGATTTAATTCAATGCCGAAGGTGATCGTAGGGAATAATTACATTACGATAACTATAACCAGGCACAGGCTTT
>CAZVLC010000026.1:3605-10139 GCA_964627885.1 uncultured Peptococcaceae bacterium | reverse complement strand
CACCGCTTTAAAAAACAAAAAAACAGTTGCTTTGGCCAATAAAGAAACGATTGTAACAGCCGGCTCTATTGTGATGCAAACTGCTCGTGCAAATGGGGTAAAGATAATCCCGGTTGATAGTGAACATTCGGCGATCTTTCAAAGCTTGGAAGAGGAGAATCGGGAAGCAGTTGATAAATTGCTTTTGACGGCTTCCGGCGGCCCGTTTTTAAATTATACCCAGGAAGAGCTTTTGTCAGTTACGCGGGAAAAGGCTCTGCAGCATCCAAACTGGAAAATGGGCGCAAAAATCACGGTTGATTGTGCGGGATTAGTCAATAAGGGTTTGGAGGTAATTGAAGCACATTGGCTCTTTGGTGTTCCTTACGAGAAGATCCAGGTAGTCATTCATCCGCAAAGCATCATTCATTCCATGGTTCAATATCAGGACGGTGCGGTAATAGCCCAGCTAGGTTGTGCGGATATGCGGGTACCCATTCAGTATGCTCTAACTTATCCTTTGCGGATGGCGAATACCTTCCCGAAGTTGGATTTTTATGAGCTCGGGTCTCTATCTTTTCAAAAACCGGATCATGAAAGATTCCCCGGTTTATCTTTAGCTTATACCGCCGGTAGAATTGGCGGGACAATGACGACGGTGTATAATGGTGCAAACGAAGAAGCGGTAAAATATTTTTTGCGAGACGGTATAAGATTTGTTGATATTCCCCACATTATTGAAAAGGTGATGGAAATGCATCAGCCTTTGTCGCAGTTTTCGTTGGAGGATATTTTGGAAATTGATCAATGGTCCCGTGCTCAGGTGCAACAGATTATGGGAACTTTATAAAGGAGCGTGATAATGGTGCAAACCTTTATTGCTGCAATTCTGGTTTTTAGTGTAATTATTTTGGTTCATGAATTTGGTCATTTTGCAGTGGCGAAAATGACCGGGGTGAGAGTGGAAGAATTCAGTTTAGGAATGGGTCCATTGCTTGTGGGCCGTAAAAGAGGAGAAACACTGTATAGTATTCGGGCTTTGCCTTTAGGCGGGTTTTGTAAAATGACCGGGGAAAATTCGGAAGAAAACGAAGAAGTACCGGAACATAAGCGTTTTGACAAGAAACCGGTTTGGGCACGGATGGCCATTATTGTGGCCGGTTCTTTCATGAATTTTCTGTTGGCAGCGATCATTTTTTTGGTGATTTTTTCCGTAATCGGGGTTCCTCAGGATTATACCAATCAAATCGGCGAAGTTATTTCCGGTAGTATCGCTGAGGCAAACGGTTTAAAAGAGGGTGATCAAATCATCGCGATTAATGATCAACCAACGGAAAACTGGACTGCCGTAACTAATATTATTCACAATCATCCCGGCGAAGAGTTGAAAGTGGCGATCCGCAGAGGGCAGGAGTCCTTTACTGTCACGATGACGCCCCAATATAACGAGGATAGTAAAGTCGGGATGGTGGGCATTGCGCCCGGGAAGTCGATTTATGAACGAATCAATCTTCTTGACGGGATTGCCCAAGGCTTTGCAGAGACTTTTAAGTTAACGGGGTTAATGCTTGAACAATTAGGTCTGCTGGTGACGGGAAAAGTGGCAGCAGATGGTGTGGCGGGTCCGGTGGGGATTATTCAGCTTATCGGACAGACGGCCAGTTACGGGTTTGTTTATGTGGCTAATTTTACCGCGGTGATTTCCATTAACCTTGGTTTGATTAATATGTTACCGATACCGGCCTTAGACGGCGGTAGATTCCTCTTTTTATTGGCTGAAGGGGTTTTAAGGAGAAGAATCAGCCCCGAGAAAGAGAATTTTGTGCATTTAATCGGGTTTGCTTTATTAATGCTCCTGATGGTTGTTATCACTTATAAAGACATCACGCGTCTGTTTACCGGCGAGGGCTTCTAAGGAGATGGGAGAATAATGTACCGACGCAGAGAAACAAAAAATTTCTTCATTGGTCAAGTGGGAGTTGGTCACCTTTCGCCCATTTCGATTCAGTCCATGACGAATACCGATACGCGCAATGTTCCGGAGACAGTGGCTCAGATCCATCGCTTGGCCGAATTAGGCTGTGCAATTATTCGGGTGGCGGTGCCTGATCAGGAAGCAGGGGAAGCTTTAAGTCAAATTGTGGCGCAGTCACCTTTGCCGGTTGTAGCCGATATCCATTTCGATTACAAACTGGCTTTATTAGCCATGCAAAACGGAGTGCAGGGATTGCGTTTGAACCCGGGCAATATTGGGGCGCGGTGGAAGGTGGAGGAAGTTGTGCAGGCCGCTCAAGACAAAAACATTCCTATTCGTATTGGCGTGAATAGCGGCTCTTTGGAAAAAGATCTTTTAGCCAGAGACGGGCGGCCAACCGCAGAAGCAATGGTGGAAAGCGCCCTTAGACATATTGATATTTTGGAAAGTATGAATTTTGATTTAATAAAAATATCTTTAAAATCTTCACAGGTTCCTTTAATGTTGGAGGTTTATCGACTGATCGCCGAAAAAGTACCTTATCCGCTTCATCTTGGGGTAACGGAGGCGGGCCTTTATCAAGCGGCCTCGTTAAAGTCGGCCATTGGAATTGGGACCTTGTTAGCGGAAGGGATTGGCGATA
Organism: uncultured Peptococcaceae bacterium; assembly: GCA_964627885.1. Classification (GTDB taxonomy): domain Bacteria; phylum Bacillota; class Peptococcia; order DRI-13; family DTU073; genus UBA3937. The sequence continues at coordinate 7,542 of CAZVLC010000026.1, read as the reverse complement.
CAATCAGAGTATCAATTACCGGCGATCCCGCGCAAGAAGTTCAGGTGGCCCGCGAAATCTTGCAAACCTTAGATTTAGCCCCCAAAGGGGTGGAATTAATCTCCTGCCCTACCTGCGGACGGTGCCAAATTGACCTGCCGGCGTTAGCGGAAAAAATCGCGCAAAAGGTGGCGACAATTAAGGTGCCCTTAAAGGTTGCGGTGATGGGGTGCGTCGTCAACGGTCCTGGTGAAGCCAGAGAAGCAGATGTCGGGATAGCGGGGGGCAAAGGGGAAGGTTTGCTTTTTGTTAAAGGAGAAATCAAAGAAAAGGTTCCCGAAGAGCAATTAGTTGATGTTCTATGGAAAGAGATCGAAAATATGATTAGTAAAGGAGTTTAAATCAATGTACTTCAGCAAATTACTAGCACCTACTTTACGGGAAGTTCCCGCGGAAGCGGAGATCGTCAGTCATCAGCTATTAATGCGAGCAGGATTTATTCGTAAATCCTCCTCCGGTATTTATACATATTTACCGCTGGGGCGACGGGTATTACAGAAAATCGAAAAAATTGTGCGCGAAGAGATGGATAAAGCCGGCGGACAGGAGATTATTATGCCGATTGTGCAACCGGCAGAGCTATGGCAGGAGTCCGGAAGATGGGATGTTTATGGCAAAGAGTTGTTCCGTCTGCACGACCGGCATGATCGGCAATTTTGCCTTGGCCCGACCCATGAAGAAGTAGTGACTGATTTAGCACGCACAAATGTGTACTCATATCGGCAGTTGCCTCTAATGCTCTATCAAATTATGAATAAGTATCGCGACGAAAGGCGTCCTCGTTTTGGCTTGATGCGGGGACGGGAGTTTATCATGAAAGACCTCTATTCTTTCGATCGAGATGAAGCAGGGTTAGATGTGAGTTATCACAAGATGTATGATGCGTACACCAGCGTTTTTCAACATTGTGGCTTAGATTTCCGTCCGGTGGAAGCTGATTCCGGGGCTATTGGCGGTAATGTCACCCATGAATTTATGGTTATTGCCGACTCGGGCGAAGCGGAAATAGTCTATTGTTCCGCGTGCGATTATGCGGCTAATGTGGAGATTGCTCCCTGTTTTCCTGGGGGAAATCAGCAGGAAACGCCTCTGGAAAAGGAAGTTGTGGCAACGCCTAGTCAGACGACGATCGAAGAAGTAGCCAGCTTTTTTAACCTTTCGCCGCAGAAGTTCATCAAAACACTGGTTTATCAAGCGGACGAAGAACTCATTGTGGTGCTGGTGCGCGGAGACCGCGTTCTCAACGAGATTAAGCTGCAAAAGCTTCATCCTTCGATCACGCTGGAAATGGCTTCTGCAGAGAAAATAAAGGAATTAACTGGCTCTCTGCCTGGTTTTGTGGGTCCGGTCGGTTTAGCCAAGGTGAAAATCTATGCGGATGAAGAGATTAGAACGATGGTTAATGGGATTTGTGGCGCGAATCAAGAAGGTTATCATTTGCTTAATGTGCAACCCGAACGGGATTTTCAGGTTTCGGCTTACGGGGATCTTCGTTTGGTTGAAGAGGGCGAACCCTGTCCGCACTGTCAAGCTACTTTAAAAGCTGCCAGAGGGATTGAAGTGGGGCAGGTCTTCAAGTTAGGCACAAAATATAGTCAAGCGCTTAATGCCAAGTATGTTGATGAAAATGGGCAAGAAAATTTAATGGTAATGGGCTGCTATGGGATTGGGGTCAGTCGGACGATGGCGGCTGCGGTGGAGCAGAATCACGACGATGAGGGGATTATTTGGCCTCTTTCAATTGCGCCCTATCATGCGGTGATTATTCCGGTGGCAGTCGGGGATGAAGTTTTGTGGAACGAGTCGGTACGAATCTATCAGGAATTACAGGCCAAAGGTATTGAAGTGATCCTGGATGATCGTGATGAAAGACCGGGGGTTAAGTTTAAGGATGCGGATCTAATTGGTTATCCTATACGTATCACTGTAGGGAAAAAATTTAAGGCGGAGCAAAAGGTTGAACTAAAATTACGTGCGGAAGCAGAGACGAGCTTAATCGATGCTCAGGAGATCAGTAAAGTTGTGGGGGAAATTTTAGCCGCAAGATGATGGGAGGCTGAAAGAATGTGTGTTACTGCGATTATTCCTGCCTATAACGAGGAAAAACAGATTACCAATGTTTTAATCCCTCTGAAAAATGTTCAGGACGTGACGCAGATTATTGTGGTCAGTGACGGCTCCAGCGATAACACCGTACAAGAAGCTTTAGCACAAGGAGTTACCGTGATTGAACTCAAGGACAACTGCGGTAAAGGCGGGGCTTTGATGGCTGGGCTGCGCAACACTGAAAACGAAACCGTTCTTTTCCTCGATGCTGATTTAGTTGGTTTAACGGCTCAACATGTGGCTAATTTAATTAGCCCTGTTTTACATGATGGTTTTGATATGACCGTGGGTATTTTTGAGAACGGTCGTCTTGCGACGGATATGGCTCAGGTTATCTCACCTTATTTATCGGGACAGCGGTGTATCAAAAAAAAGTGGATAGAAGAGATTGATGGTTTAGCTTTCTCCGGCTTCGGGGTTGAAGCAATTCTTACTAATTATGCTCAGCAACACCAATTGCAGGTCGCTTATGTACAGCTTCCGAATATGTCTCACGTGATGAAGGAAGAAAAACTGGGTTTTATTAAGGGGTTTGCCTACCGAATGAAAATGTATTGGGAGATTGCCAAAAATGTGCGTAATTAGAGGATTGTTCTCCTGAAAAATCTTGGTTTGGAGGTGCTGGAGGATGGAATATGAATTGGTAATTACCCTCAGGCTGCTTTTAGCCGCTCTTTTAGGGGGCTTGATCGGCCTGGAAAGGGAAAGCCTGAACAAATCAGCGGGACTGCGAACGCATATCCTGGTTTGTCTCGGTTCCTGTCTAATCATGATTACTTCCATCGAAATATTTGAAACTGTCGGCCATGGAACGATTGGTGATCCGGCCCGTATCGCGGCACAGGTTGTCAGCGGTATCGGTTTTTTGGGAGCAGGAACAATTATGCGTTCGGGCTTTGGGATTAAAGGTTTAACGACGGCAGCTTCCTTATGGTTGGTTGCGGCAATCGGACTGGCTGTTGGCATTGGAAGTTATGCCGCAGCAATCATCTGTACAGCGATTGTTTTTGTGATTTTAGTGTATATGCCTCGTTTGGAGAAAAGAGTAAAATCACCGGAAAGACATAAGAAAATTGAGATTATCCTTGTTGATAAACCGGGGCAGATTGGGCTCATTGCCACCATGTTCGGCGAAATGAATGTTGATATCAGAAATATCGAAATGGCGGAAAAAGAAAACAATAATTGTAAGCTAACCTTTTCAGTGGTGATCCCTTATTGCCTTCAAGAGGCCGATGTCTTGGAAGGTTTGAATCGAATCGAAGGAATTAGTCAGGTCACATTAAATTAACCGGAGGACAGATATGAAAAATCAGGATCTATTTTTTGCAGAGGCCTCACCAGCGCCGTTAATCGATTTTTTAAAATCGTGTGAACTGAAGAACATTGTTGTTTCCCAGGCTGAAAAGGCTTGGGAAATCTCATTTCTAACTGCGACGGAGCCCCCGGCGGAAATTGAGCAATTTTTGCGGTCCAGTTGGCAAAAGATTTTTGGTCAAGAATATCAGCTTAATTTCCACTTTGAAAAAATACAGACATATGCGGATTTACTTGCTTTGTGCCAAAACAAGTGGTTGGAAATAATGGGGCAATTATGCGTGCAAATTCCCAGTGCGAAAGGGTGGCTGGAAGGAGCTTCGTATCAGGCGGAAGATGATCGGCTGGAAATAATCCTTCGCCAGGAGATGGGGTGTCATTATCTGCTTTCCCGTGGTGCTGTTGCAATTTTGACGAAGCTTCTTGCTGCGGATTATCATTTCCCGGGAATTAAGGTGTCCATCAGGAGTGACGA
>CAZVLC010000026.1:0-3505 GCA_964627885.1 uncultured Peptococcaceae bacterium | reverse complement strand
TTCTTGCTGCGGATTATCATTTCCCGGGAATTAAGGTGTCCATCAGGAGTGACGAGACTGCGCAGGATGTGGAGTTAGATACATCGGACTTGGATGAATTGGAGAATCAATATAAGGATCGTTTCAAAGAAATTAACCAGAACGCAGGCAAGGAGAATTCGGCGCACGAAGGAAAATCCGGACAGGAGAACAGCGGGTCGTCGGTGTTGATGGGGAAGGAAATCAAAAAAGAGGCAACGCTGTTAAAGTTGATTAACGACGAGGAACAAGATATTACGATCAAAGGTTATCTCTTTGCGCTGGAGAAGCGCGATCTCAAGAGCGGGCGGATTTTACTCAGTTTTAATCTTTGCGATAAAACTTCCTCGCTAGCCTGTAAGCTAATCCTTAATCCCAAGGACACCAAGGTTCGCTGGGAGGATTTACAGGAAAAGAAATGGTACTTAATCAGCGGAAAGGTGGAGCATGACCGTTATACGCAGGAATTAACGATGTTTCCCCATGATATTATGGAAACGGTCGCTCGTGCCAGGGTAGATACGGCGGAAAGAAAACGGGCGGAGCTGCATTTGCATACCAAAATGAGCGCTCTTGACGGTTTAACCGGGGTGACCGAGGTGGTGAAAACCGCTATAGCCTGGGGACATCCTGCAATTGCGATAACGGACCATGGTGTTGTGCAGGCTTTTCCGGAGGCCTATGATGCGGCGAAGGGGAAGAATATCCGGCTTATTTACGGACTGGAAGGGTATTTGTTTGACGATGCCATCGACTATGGGGGGGCGAAGGTTCCCACGTACCATGTGATTATATTAGCCAAAAATCAAGCCGGGCTGGCGAACCTTTACCGCTTGGTCACCTTAGCGCATCTGCAATACTATCATCGGGTCCCTCGGATTCCGAAGAGTGAATTAAGGAAATTAAGAGAAGGATTATTGGTCGGTACTGCCTGCGAGGCCGGGGAATTGTTTCGGGCCTTGTTGCAGCATCAGCCGGAAGAAAAGATTGAAGAGATTGCCGCCTTTTATGATTATTTAGAAATTCAGCCCTTAGGCAATAATCATTTTATGCTGGATAATGGGACATTCTCATCAGAAAGGGATTTACAGCAGTTAAATGAGTATATCTATCAATTGGGCCAAAAGCTGCACAAACCGGTGGTGGCCACTTGTGATGTGCATTTTCTTGATCCGGAGGATGAGGTGTATCGGCGGATTTTGATGGCGGGCAAAGGCTTTACTGATGCGGATAAGCAGGCGCCTTTGTATTTCCGGACAACGGAGGAAATGCTGGCTGAGTTTACCTATTTGGGCGAGAGCGTCGCCGAGGAAGTAGTAATTGATAATCCTTTAAAAATTGCCGCCATGATTGAAGAGATTAAGCCGATTCCTGATGAGCTTTATCCGCCGGTTATTCCCGGCGCGGAAGAAGAGATTATCGAGTTAACCAACACAAAGGCACATGAGTTGTATGGCGATCCTCTGCCGGAAATCGTTCAGAAAAGGGTCGACAAAGAACTCAATTCGATTATTACCAACGGCTTTGCCGTGCTGTATTGGATTGCCCATAAATTGGTGAAGAAATCTAATGAAGATGGTTACCTGGTCGGTTCGAGAGGTTCAGTCGGGTCTTCTTTGGTGGCGCACTTTTGCGGTATTACCGAAGTAAATCCGCTCCAGCCCCATTACCGCTGTCCGGCCTGTAAATATATAGAATTTATTAATGGTGGTTTTAACGGTTCCGGCGTTGATTTAGAAGATAAGGTGTGTCCTGAGTGCGGAGCGCAGCTGGTCAAGAACGGTCATAATATTCCGTTTGAAGTTTTTCTAGGATTTAAGGGTGATAAGGTTCCGGATATTGACTTGAATTTCTCCGGCGAGTATCAACCGCGGGCCCATAAATATACCGAAGTGCTTTTCGGACATGACAACGTGTTTCGCGCCGGAACGATTGCGACAGTGGCCAGTAAGACCGCTTATGGTTTTGTGAAAAACTATTTTGAAGAAAAGAAGCAGTACATCAGTCAGGCGGAATTAACCCGCTTAATCGATGGCTGCACCGGTGTAAAAAGGACAACAGGCCAGCACCCCGGTGGGGTTATGGTTTTACCGAAGGGACAAGATATTCATTTATTTACGCCCTTACAGCACCCGGCGGATGATGTGCATTCGGACATTATTACCACCCATTTTGATTATCATTCCATCTCCAGCCGTTTGGTCAAACTGGATATCCTCGGACATGATGATCCGACGGTGATCAAGATTCTGGAGGATTTAACCGGGATGGACAGTCGGACCATTCCTTTGGATGAGCCAAAAGTTCTTTCGCTTTTTACCGGCACGGAGGCGTTAGGGATCAGCCCGGAAGAACTGGGGATCAGCGTTGGCACCTTGGGTATTCCGGAATTCGGTACAAAGTTTGTGCGGCAGATGCTGGAGGATACGAAACCGGAAACCTTCTCGGATCTGGTGCGTATCAGCGGATTCTCCCATGGAACAGATGTGTGGTTGAACAATGCCCAGACTTTAATCAAGTCAGGCACGGCCAAAACCAGTGAAGTAATCTCGGCGCGTGATGATATTATGACTTATTTGCTCCATAAAGGTTTAGAGCCGGGGGTAGCTTTTAAAATCATGGAGGATGTCCGGAAGGGCAAGGGCGTTAAACCGGATTTTATCGCGGCCATGAAGGAAAAAGAAGTGCCGGATTGGTATATTGAGTCCTGTCAGAAAATCAAATATATGTTTCCAAAGGCGCATGCCGTGGCTTATGTAATGATGGCCTTTCGGATTGCATATTTCAAGATTTATCATCCGGCCGCCTTTTATGCCAGCTATTTTACCGCCCGCGCCGATGAATTTGATGCGGATATCGTGGTGGGGGGATTACCCACAATAAAAGCCAAAATGGAGGAAATCCAAAACAAAGGGAATGAAGCGACCCAAAAGGAAGACAAGCTCTACAGTATTCTGGAGCTGGCCTTGGAGATGTTCCTGCGCAATATTCAGGTGAAGAAGGTGGATCTGCTGCAATCCGACGCCACGAGATTTTTATTGGTGGACGGCAACCGGGCGCTGCTTCCTCCGCTGGTTTCCTTGCAGGGGTTAGGCAAAACAGCCGCCGTAAGTGTGGTGAACGCCCGCAAAAAGAAACCCTTTATCTCGAAGGAAGATGTGCGTGTGCGGGGCAAACTGAGCAAAACAGTGATGGATGTGCTGGAGCAGCACGGAGCCTTGGACGGCTTGCCGGAAAATGACCAGATTTCTTTGTTTTAAGAAGCTGTATCAAATACAATTAAAATGTGCATGCAAAATGTACAAACGAAAGCATAAAACAAAACATATAAAAGTCTCGGAGAAAGATTCCGGGACTTTTGTTTTATTCGGCCTCCTAAGAATCCATAGATATGACAAAAACATTAAAAAGACTTGGGAAAACAAAGGATGAAAAAACAAGAATATGCCAGCTATTGAAACATTTAGCACGTTAGTGTAGAATTATT
>CAZVLC010000025.1:9029-10313 GCA_964627885.1 uncultured Peptococcaceae bacterium | reverse complement strand
AGCATCGCCTTGCCAAGGCGAGGGTCGCGGGTTCGAATCCCGTCTTCCGCTCCAGTTAGTTTATCCGGCTAGTTTGAACTAGTATGAACTAGTTGTACTAGTCTTTTTTTATATATACGGTTATAATTATGGTTATAATGAGGATGACACCCTTTTTTATGTTGTTTAATATGGTATAGGAGGAGAATTTTCCATGAAGGTTACCACTGAGAAATTAAGTAATAGTAAGGTACAGTTAACAATCGAAGTCCCGGAGGAGCAGTTTGAGGAATCTTTAGAAAGAGCCTATAAAGTTGTGGTCAAAAAGGTGAATGTTCCCGGCTTCCGGAAGGGAAAAACACCCCGTAAGATTCTCGAGAACATGTACGGGAAAGAAATTTTACTGGAGGATGCTTTGCAGGATGCTGTTCCAAAGGCGTACAGTGAAGCGCTGGACGCCGCAAAAGACGAGTATACTGCGGTGAGTAATCCTGAATATGAGATGGTCGAAGCCCAAATAGGGCAGCCGATTGTGTTTAAGGCGACCTTTGAAATTAAGCCGGAAGTGACTTTGGGTGAATACAAGGGATTAGAACTGGAAAAGTTGGCAACGGAAGTCCCGGAAGAAGCTATTGAGTCTGAGATCGGCAAAATGCAGCAACGTTACGCTAAATTAACCGTAGTAGGCGATGATGGGGAAGCCCAAGAAGGGGATACCGTCACTATTGATTTCGCAGGCAAAATCGATGATGTACCTTTTGAGGGTGGTAAAGGGGAAAATTATCCGCTTGAATTAGGTTCACATTCGTTTATTCCCGGTTTTGAAGAGCAATTGGTCGGAGTAAAGACAGGAGAAGAAAAAGATGTTAAAGTTCCTTTTCCTGCGGATTATCCGGCTGAAAATCTTGCTGGGAAAGAAGCCGTTTTTACAGTTGCGGTGAAGGAGATTAAACGGAAAGAATTAGCTCCGTTGGATGATGAATTTGCCAAAGATGTCTCTGAGTTTGCGACTTTGCAGGAATTAAGGCAGGACATCGCGAATAAACTAAAAGAGGCAGCCGAAAAGAAAGCGGAATATGAACTTAGGACCGCTGCCGTAAAGAAAGTATCCGATAATGCCGAGGTAGAAATACCGCAAGCGATGATTGAAAATCGGGTTAATCAAATGGTTAATGATTTTGCTTATCATTTAGCGCAACAGGGGCTTACTTTCGAAAAATATTTAAGTGCCTCTAATACTAAAATTGAAGATATTAAGGAATATTATCAGGGAGAAGCTCAATCGTCAGTGAAGGCAGATCTTGT
>CAZVLC010000025.1:4991-8929 GCA_964627885.1 uncultured Peptococcaceae bacterium | reverse complement strand
ATATTAAGGAATATTATCAGGGAGAAGCTCAATCGTCAGTGAAGGCAGATCTTGTGATTGAAGCGATTGCTAAAGCGGAAGGAATCAAGGCTGCAGAGGAAGATCTGGATGAACAGATCAAGAAGATGGCGGAGCAATATAAGCAAGAACCTGAGAAAATACGGGAAGTTTTAGATAGGCAAGGACAAATCTCCGGACTGGAATTTGGCATTATGTTGGATAAAACCGTAGATTTTGTTATTGCGCAGGCCCAAATAGTACCAGCCAAGGAAGAGTCGAGGCAAGAGCCGAATAAAGAAAAGGGAAAGAAGAAATAAGCAACAGGGGGGTAATTCGCGATGAATAAGGAAATTACGATGAATACGTTAGTTCCGATGGTTGTAGAACAGACCAATCGTGGTGAAAGGGCTTATGATATTTATTCTCGCTTACTGAAAGATCGGATTATCTTTTTAGGTACGGCGGTCGATGATTATGTGGCAAATCTGGTAATTGCCCAAATGTTGTTTTTATATGCGGAGGATCCGGATAAGGATATCTCGTTGTATATTAATAGTCCCGGGGGATCGATTACGGCAGGGATGGCTATCTATGATACAATGCAGTATATTAGAGCTGACGTTTCCACTATTTGCGTTGGCTTGGCAGCTTCGATGGGAGCATTTCTTTTAGCAGCAGGAGCCAAAGGTAAGCGTTTTGCCCTACCTAATGCGGAAATTATGATTCACCAACCTTCGGGTGGCGCATCGGGGCAAGCTACCGATATTGAAATTCATGCGAAAAGGATTATTCATATTAAGGAAAAGTTGAATAAGATTTTAGCTGCTAATACGGGTCAACCGATTGAACGTATTCGTGAAGACACGGAACGCGATCGTTTTATGGATAGTGAAGAGGCAAAGGAATATGGCCTTATTGATGATTTGTTAGTAAGGATACCTCTAAATAAAGATTAGGCAAGAGGTGAAGCTATGTATAAGTTCAGTGATGAAAAGGGACAGCTAAAATGTTCTTTTTGTGGAAAAATACAGGATCAAGTAAAAAAGTTGGTTGCTGGGCCCGGAGTCTATATCTGTGATGAATGTATTGAATTATGCAATGAAATAATTGAAGAAGAACTGATGGAAGAAACAGACATAGAACTGGGAGACCTTCCGAAACCGAAAGAGATTAAGTCTTTTCTCGACCAATATGTGGTGGGGCAGGAAAATGCCAAAAAGACTTTGGCGGTGGCGGTCTATAACCATTATAAGCGCGTTAATTTGGGCGCGCGAATTGATGACGTGGAGCTCCAAAAGAGTAACATCGTTATGTTGGGGCCGACCGGAAGCGGTAAAACCTTATTAGCGCAAACCATGGCGCGTATTTTGAACGTGCCCTTTGCGATTGCCGATGCCACTTCGCTTACTGAGGCCGGATATGTTGGTGAGGATGTGGAAAACATTCTTTTGAAACTTATCCAGGCAGCTGATTATGATGTGGAAAAAGCCGAAAAAGGGATAATTTACATCGACGAAATAGATAAAATCGCCCGGAAATCGGAGAATCCTTCCATTACCAGGGATGTATCCGGGGAAGGTGTGCAGCAGGCCCTTTTAAAGATTTTAGAAGGAACGACAGCAAGTGTACCCCCGCAGGGTGGACGGAAACATCCGCATCAAGAGTTTATTCAATTAGATACTACGAATATTCTCTTTATCTGTGGCGGAGCTTTTCAGGGTATCGATAAAATCATTCAAAACCGTGTTGGGCAAAAAGTGATGGGCTTTGGTGCTGAAGTCGTTCCGAAGCAGAATCTCCAAATTGGTGATTGTTTAAAGCAGATTATGCCCGGCGATTTGCTGAAGTTTGGGTTAATTCCCGAATTTGTTGGTCGTTTACCGATTATAGTGACGCTTGAGTCCTTAGATGAAGAAGCATTGGTCACGATTCTTTGTGAGCCCAAAAATGCTTTGGTGAAACAATATCAGAAATTATTCGAACTTGACAATGTGACCTTAGAGTTTAAACCGGAAGCACTTTCTGCCATTGCTCAGGAAGCTATCAAGCGGAATACGGGAGCTCGTGGCTTGAGGACAATTGTGGAAGAACTCATGAAAAATGTAATGTATGAAATTCCCTCACGTCCCGATATTCATAAATGTATCGTGACGAAAGAGGCTGTGCTAAGCAAAGAAGAATTGTTGTTGGTAACGACCAGTGAACGAAAAAAGAAAAAAGAAGAAAGTGCTTAAAGCTTAAACAACAAAAGATGAATGAATTGATTAGAGCCAGGCAAATTGCCTGGCTCTTGAGCTTTTTCAAAGGAGAGCTTACTGCGGGCCGAGACTTCTTTCCGCAATCTCAATAGCCTTTCGTACCATTGAACCGCAATTACGGGAAGAGACATTACCAAAGTCACCGTCTGACTGCACTTGATTAAAGAAGCCTAATTCTTTGGCACATTCCATCTTTAGAGCATCGGACATGATCTGGCTTCGTCTGGGCATGAAAGTCCCTCCTCTTGTTTTAATCAGGCTCGAATATAGTGTTTCCAAATGAACAGAATTCTTACATAATCGGTAATGCAAAAAAGAGGAAAGCAAGGATAAAAAGGCAGGCAAAAGGTCATGATATTATTAGATAAAGGTAAGTAATTCATTGGGGAAGGTGGAACAAAAAACATGGAATCCTCCGGCTTTGGCAGCCTTTTTAGCATTATTCAAATATTTTTTATTATCGTGATTGGCTTATATTTTTTAAACCTGTTAAGGGGACAGCAAGGCACCAAAGCGGTGGTAGGCCGAGAATCAAAAAGGGAAGTTGAGAAACTGGAAAGAATGCGGGAAATTAAGCTGAGTGAGCCGCTTTCGGAACGGACAAGACCACACAGCTTTACGGATATTATCGGGCAGGAAGAGGGCATTAAAGCGCTTAAAGCAGCCTTATGCGGGCCTAATCCACAGCATATTATTATTTACGGTCCACCGGGGGTCGGAAAAACTGCCGCGGCCAGATTGGTATTGGAAGAGGCTAAAAAAAACCTCCTTTCTCCCTTTAAAAAAGACGCTAAATTTATTGAGGTAGATGGGGCTACTTCGCGTTTTGATGAAAGAGGCATTGCCGATCCCTTAATTGGTTCGGTTCATGATCCGATTTATCAAGGCGCCGGTGCCATGGGTATGGCTGGGATCCCCCAGCCCAAACCGGGTGCGGTTACCAAAGCCCACGGAGGGGTCCTTTTTATTGACGAAATTGGCGAGCTTCATCCTATTCAAATCAATAAGCTGTTAAAAATTTTAGAAGACCGTAAGGTCATGCTGGAAAGTGTCTATTATTCACCGGAAGACACGAATATACCCAACTATATTCATGATATTTTTCAAAATGGGCTACCGGCCGATTTCCGCCTTATTGGAGCGACTACTCGTTTACCGCAGGAAATCCCGGCCGCGATCCGCTCGCGTTGTGTGGAGATTTATTTTCGCGGCTTAACTCCTGAAGAGATAAGGATAATTGGGAAAAATGCGGCACTTAATCTTGGCTTACCCATTCAGGAAAAGGCCCTGGATGTATTGCAAAAATACGCTACGAACGGACGAGAAGCCGTGAATATTACCCAGATCGCCGCGGGAATAGTGATTAACAATCATAATCTTAATCAACGTCAGGAACTCACGGCTACGGAAATGGAATGGGTGGTGCAAAGCGGTCATTACACGCCTCGCCCGGAGAAGAAGATTTTTAATGAGCCACAGGTGGGCGTTGTGAACGGGTTAGCCGTTTATGGAGCTAATCTGGGGATGCTTTTGGAAATAGAAGTATCAGTCCTTCCGACCATCAAAGAGCCGGGGCAAATTATTATTACCGGGATTGTGGAAGAGGAGGAAATGCAGGGCATGGCCGGTCATACGATGCGTAGGAAAAGTATGGCGAAAGGGTCTGTTGAGAATGTGCTT
>CAZVLC010000025.1:0-4891 GCA_964627885.1 uncultured Peptococcaceae bacterium | reverse complement strand
CGGTCATACGATGCGTAGGAAAAGTATGGCGAAAGGGTCTGTTGAGAATGTGCTTACGGTATTACGCAGTACCTTGAAGGTCAACTGCCAAAAATATGATATCCATGTTAATTTTCCCGGGGGGATCCCTACAGATGGCCCGTCGGCAGGGGTGGCTATTGCCACGGCCATTTATTCGGCCATTCAGGAAGTGCCCATTGATAATCAGGTAGCCATGACCGGTGAATTATCGGTACGGGGCTATGTCAAGCCGATTGGTGGCGTAGTAGCGAAAGTAAATGCGGCCAGGCAGGCTGGAGCCGCCAGGGTGCTCATTCCAAAAGAAAATTGGCAGTCAATTTTTGCGGAGGCGAAGGATATTGAGATTATTCCGGTCGAAAAACTTGAAGAGGTTTTAGAAAAAGCTTTGGTTTATCCGACGGCAAAACACGATAATTCCTCAGCTCTTCCCAAGGCCATGAATGCGGCGACAAATTTCCATTTGGTTTGCTTCTAGCCTAATTGGTAAATTTATGATAAACTCTACCTTGGAGTGATACTAGGAGGTACGTATAGGAGGTACATAATTAAATGGGAGAAAAGAAGGCTGCAGAAACACGCATAATACCCCTGCTTCCCTTGCGTGGGGTGATGGTATTTCCATATATGGTGATGCACTTGGATGTGGGAAGAGAAAAGTCAATTAAAGCATTAGAAGAGGCGATGATTCAAGAACGGGAGATTTTTCTGGCTACCCAGTTCGATGCACAAACTGATGATCCTGGTAGCGCCGAAATATACAAAGTAGGTACTATTGTGGAAATAAAGCAGCTCCTGAAGTTGCCGGGCGGCACCCTCAGAGTCCTGGTAGAGGGTTTACGCCGGGCGGAAATTCTCGAATATGTGGAGGACGAGCCATTTTTTAAGGTTAATATAAAGGAGTACACCGATAAAGCGGAGAAAACACCGGAACTGGAAGCATTGATGCGTAACCTTGTTTATCAGTTTGAGCAATATGTCAAGCTAAGCAAAAAGATTACGCCGGAAACAGTTGTTGCCATTGTGACCATTGAGGAGCCGCATCGTTTGGCGGATTTAATTGCCGCCCACTTAAATCTGAAGATACCGGAAAAGCAAGCGATCCTGGAAGCGGTAGACATTAAAAAGCGTTTGGAGAAGCTCTGTGAAATTATCGTTAATGAGATCGAAATTCTGGAATTAGAGCGGCGGATCAATCTGCGGGTGCGTAAGCAGATGGAAAAGACGCAGAAGGAATATTACCTAAGGGAACAGATGAAGGCTATTCAAAAAGAACTGGGCGAGCGGGATGAACGCGGTACGGAAGTTGAGGAGTACCGGCAAAAGATTAAGGAAGCCGCTCTTCCGGCAGATGCCGAAGAAAAAGCCTTGAAGGAAGTGGAACGCCTCGAGAAAATGCCGCCGATGGTGGCGGAATCAGCCGTCATCAGAAGTTATTTAGACTGGCTTTTGGCGATTCCCTGGAATAAAGAAACAGAAGACGCGATTGATATCAAAGCGGCCGAAAAAATTCTGAACGAGGACCATTACGGCCTCACAAAAGCGAAAGAGAGAATTCTGGAGTATTTGGCGGTGCGCAAGCTTACCGAGACAATTAAAGGGCCAATTATTTGTTTTGTTGGGCCTCCGGGGGTAGGTAAAACTTCTTTAGCCAAGTCGGTGGCCAGGGCTTTAGGACGGAAATTTGTGCGCATGTCTTTAGGTGGGGTCAGAGATGAAGCGGAAATCCGCGGTCATCGGCGTACTTACGTGGGAGCCATGCCCGGTCGGATCGTGCAAGGTATTAAAAATGCCGGGACGAGGAACCCGGTCTTTCTCCTTGACGAAGTAGACAAGATGAGTATGGATTTTCGCGGCGATCCTTCGGCTGCGCTCTTGGAAGTTTTAGATCCGGAACAGAATAGTACGTTTAGTGACCATTATATTGAAACGCCGGTAGATTTATCCCATGTCTTGTTTATTACGACGGCTAATGTGGCATACAATATCCCGCGCCCCTTGCTGGACAGAATGGAAATCATTCCGATTTCCAGTTATACCGAGGAGGAAAAACTGCAGATTGCCGAAAGGTATCTTTTACCCAGACAAATCAAAGAAAATGGTTTGCACAAAGAACAAATCAGTGTAGGGATGAATGCCATCCGGCACGTTATTCGTCACTATACAAGAGAAACAGGGGTAAGAAGTCTTGAACGCGAATTAGCAGGAGTCTGCCGCAAGGTAGCTAAGATTATCGCCGAAGGCACGCAGAAAAAGGTGACGGTTGCGCCGCGCAATCTGGAAAGGTTATTGGGGATTCCACGCTATCGTTTTAGTATCTCGGAAAAGGAAAATCTGGTGGGGGTAGTGACCGGTTTAGCCTGGACAGAAGTGGGAGGCGAAGTATTAAGTATTGAGGTAGCCTTATTGCCGGGAAAAGGGCAGTTGCTCTTAACCGGTAAATTGGGAGATGTGATGAAGGAATCTGCCCAGACAGGTTTCACCTATATTCGATCGCGCATTCATGACTTAGGTATTGAAGAAGATTTCCATGAGAAGTATGATGTGCATATTCATATTCCGGAGGGCGCGATCCCTAAAGACGGGCCTTCCGCCGGGATTACGATGGCGACAGCTTTGGCTTCGGCTTTAAGTAACCGTAAGGTTCAAAGTAACGTGGCCATGACCGGCGAAATTACCTTAAGAGGGCGGGTGCTTCCCGTGGGAGGAATTAAAGAGAAAGTTTTGGCTGCTCATCGGGCGGGCAGTAAGATGATTATCATGCCGGCAGAAAATAAAAAAGACCTGGAAGATATTCCGGTCAATATCCGCAAAATGCTGGAGTTTGTCCTTGTTGAAGATATGGACCAGGTTTTAGCAAGGGCATTGGAGCCAAGACAATAATGGTGCTGCAGATAAAAACTGCTGAATTTGAAATTAGCGCTGTTAGTCCCCGCCAGTATCCGCAAGCAGAACAGCCCGAGATTGCGCTGGTGGGGAGGTCGAATGTGGGAAAGTCGTCCTTTCTGAATAAGTTTCTAAACCGCCGTAATTTAGCCCGTACGAGTAGCACTCCCGGTAAAACGCAGACGATCAATTTTTATCATATTAATGAGACCTGGTATTTCGTTGATTTACCGGGTTATGGTTTTGCTCGTGTTGCGCAGTCAACTCAAGCCGGGTGGGGGCGCTTCATTAACGAATATTTGGACAAAAGGAAGGAGTTAGTTGGGATTATTCAGATTGTTGATATTCGTCATGCTCCTTCCGATGATGATGTCATGATGCATGAATGGCTTTCAGCATGCGGTATACCTTATTTAGTAGCCGTGAGCAAGGCCGATAAAATCGCGCGCGGCCAGTATGGCAAGCAGCTTCATATTATTAAGGAAAAGCTGAAGCTTCCGCCCGAAATTCCGCTCATCCCCTGCTCCGCCCAAACCGGGGAAGGGATCGAGAAGATTACCGATTGGGTTGAGGGCTGTATTATAACGCATCAGTAGAAAAATTTTCGATAAAAACATTACGGCTACAGATGATTGTCGAATAGATAGTCAAAGGGGGTAATATTATGACAAGAAAGACAGCAGTTGCATGCCTTATTTTTTTCATTGCCTTATTTTTTCTTTTAGGAAATACTGCCGTTGCGGCCGTTCCCGTGGAATCTTCACATTATAACAGCAACACTTACGCTAATCTAAACACTATCACCAACACCGGCGACATCACTTTTACTATAAATTATGATGTAGCAGGGGACATAAAATGGTACAAGGACGGAACACTTATACAGACTGATGCTAATGCATCTGTGGCGACCTTAACTACCAATTGGACGGAAAATGACTACAATAAATTAAAAGAATTGAAGGTTAACTCCACTACTGCAGACGGTATCTCTGAGGATACTGTTTGGAAAGTGGAAGTGCAAGAGACGGGTACAGCGAATATAGCTAAACATACGGCATATCCGCAACGTCGCGTAGGCGGAAAAAATACTCTTTATGTTAAAGACGGGTGGGCGAATCTTCCTTCTTTATATCTCGCCGGGAAACAGCCAGATAATGACTGGATAGAATATGTGAAAGCAAAAACGTATATTTTGAAAAAATCTGTAATGGTGAACGGTATAGGAGGTATTTTGCATATTACAGCTGATACTGTTAGAGAAATTAAGATGAGTTCTGATAATCCTCCTATTCAGATCCTAGTATATGAAAACGGCACTATAAATATAGATAAAGTGAGTATTTATGGCTGGAATGTAGCTAATGCGCGGGAAACTCTTATGTCGGAAACAAGCCCAGTGATAAAATCTCAAGGCAATAACACTCTTAATATTACAAATTCTCATTTGATATTGTAGATAATAATACTTTTTATGAAGGGAAACCCTATAACATCGACCTCAAGGATGGGTATTCTGCAAATTCTTCAAAAGGGCAAATAATTACCAATAATACCTTCATCGAGACGGGGTCTTCAGCGCAAAACATGGGGTCTCATCGCCGACTGGAATCGCCGGGAACCATTGTTGCCAATAATCGGTTCGTGTCGGACACGGACGCTGCGAATATCCAAATCGCCAAGAAAACGGAGTTTACCGGTAATGATGTAAGTTATTCCAGCTGGAATTTGATCGAGTTTCCGGATTACGCCTTTTCTAAATATAGCAATTTTCACGATAATGGCGGGAAGCACAACGGCTTTAACATGCTTAATTACGCTTATTCCGTGAACGACTACTGTCACGATTTTACCGGTTACAGCTGTTGGTATATTCAGGTGCAGCAAAATGGCTCCACAAATCCAGCTGATTACACTCTACAGCGGCATGGCTATATCCTTAATGGCTATGCGAAGGATGCCAATATGCCCGGCGGGGGTGGCTGTG
>CAZVLC010000024.1:0-10999 GCA_964627885.1 uncultured Peptococcaceae bacterium | reverse complement strand
CACCGGACAGCCTTGGATTAATCTTCTCTAATAACGGGATACCAAAGGCAGCAGTTTTACCGGTTCCGGTCTGTGCTTGACCAATCACATCTTTGTTTTCCATGATTAAGGGGATAATTTGGGCCTGAATAGGAGTTGGCTCCTCAAAGCCCATATCCGATAACGCTTTAGCAATTTCTTTACTTACAGCAAGTTCGCCAAAATAAGATTCTCTCATAACTAGCTCCTTTATTATTATTTTATCAAAACTTTTTATTGAAAGTATTTTCTCTCGAGAACAAAGCCTTTTTCCAGATTATACACCTTAATAATATCAGCAGCATATAAACTAAGATTTTCCTTATTGTCATTTTGCGTGTCGCTTTTTTCTCGAAAATGAAGCAAAACTACGGAATAAGGTATTTCCTTCACCGCCTGTAAGCCTCTAATTCCTGCTCCTCCCGTGGAACCGGGATTAATAATTATTGTTCCCTTTTCCTCGCGGATACTCACCTGATGCGTATGACCATATACAATTAACGGGACTTTTCCAATTAAAGAAGAAACATACTGCAAATTATGCATCGCTACGAGATTAGGCTCTGGCGAAGTTTCCTCCCATAATTGCCTTATTCTCTCCTGATTAACCTGGCACTCCTCCGAGGTTAAGGATTCAATTCCTTTACCTCCGGATAATGGATCAACAAAGGCAAATATATTTAAGCCGGCGAATTCCACCATCTGATCCTGGGCCATCGTCACTTGCGAATAATGGGAAAGACTTTCGATGATTTCCGGTGAATCATGATTACCAGGTACAAATAAATAAGGACGGTGCAAATCTTTTAGCTCTTCCAGCAGCAGACTTTCCAGCTTCGTACCGTAATCCGTTAAATCACCCAGATCAATAAAAAAATCAATCGAAAAACTTGCGGCGATTTGTTTTAAAAATCGTGTTGCAGCCACATTATTATGAATATCACTAATTAATAAAACTGCAACTTCACGATAATTCTCAGTCTTATCCTCACTGTTTATCATTGTTTCCTGAGTGTTAATACTATCATAAAGCTGATAGAGATTGTTTGCAATAATCTCTAATTGTTCCCCAAACAGATCATATTTTTGCAAGACGTTTTCAGCCATTTGAATCATCCAGGGTGCTGATTTTAAGGCTCCCTTAAACTCGGGACTACGAAATTTTTGCGCATCATAAGTGAGATAAGTCAGACCAATCAGGATTATTGCTAAAAAGAGAGCAACCGCCATTCCCCAAAGAATCGGTTGAATTTTCTTTCCATTAATAATTAGCGCCGCCAGTGCTCCGCCGGACAAAGCCAAAAGCAACAAACGTAAAATATAACTAACCGCATATTTTTCGATTTCTTTCTTGATGGATGCAACCATTTGTGTGGAAGTTGTTCCTTCCGTTTGCGGAATTAATTCATGTACAACATTAAAATTAACGTTTTCTAATGATATCTGTATTTTAACGGGAGTAAGATGAGTTTTTGCTGACATTACTCCGACCGGAGGGATTTTAATTTCGGTGACCCCTTGGAGAGATGGTTTCAAGATAACAAGAAAATCAAATGCTTTAATTGGGAAAATCACCTTTCCAAATAATGACACCAAAAGAAGTGCCAATAAACCTGACGCCAGAAGAGTTGTAATAAAGTTAATTGTCTGCCTTTTGTCTGGTTTAGCACTTTTCATTCGAATAATTCTTTAAATACCTCCATAGTAGATATTGGGCTTTGAGAACGGCTTTACGACGTATTGTCTCTCGCTCCCCATTGAAGTAATATTTTTTACAAATTGTCGAATCAGGCGTTGCCAAGGCAACGTAAACTAAGCCTACCGGTTTTTCGGCTGTTCCTCCTTCTGGACCGGCTATTCCGGTAATACCGATTCCCAAAGCAGTGCCAAGTCGTGTTCTAATTCCTTCCGCCATGGCCGTTCCCACTTCTTGACTGACCGCGCCGAATTCAGCCAAATCCTTTGCCGAAACTCCCAGTAAATTTGCTTTGACCTGATTATCGTATGCGACCACAGCACCGAGAAAATAGGCCGAAGAACCCGGAATGGTAGTGAATTGTTCAGCCAACATCCCTCCGGTGCATGATTCAGCAGTTCCGACCGTTAAATGTTTTTCCTCTAAAAGTTCAGCAATTACCTGGGTTAAACTCTGCTGATCCTCCGCAAAAAAATAGCCAACTGTGCGTTGCTTGATCTCTTGTAAAAGAGAGGCGGTTTTTTCTTTAAATTCATTACTGTTTTGGGCTTTAGCGGTAACTCGTAATTGGATTTCACTAGGTTTCACATAAAGCGCTAAAGTAATTTCCTTTTGCCCACGAAAAAGATCTTCCAGCAAAGTTTCTAATCCTGATTCTGTTATCCCCGTAAATTTTAAAACTGTTGAATATATACTCCCCGGAAATTCGGGAGGAAAGCTTGCCTTGAGCCAGGGTATGGCATAACCAAAAAACATCCGCGTTACTTCGGAAGGAGGCCCCGGAAAAACAAGATAACCTTTCCCTTCTTTTCGTAAGGCCATCCCCGGAGCAGTACCCCGTTCATTTTTTAAAATGACCGACCCGGGGATAAAAGCAGCTTGTTTTCGGTTATTCTCCGTCCAGTTTAAATTAGCCTTTTGAAAAAAACTTTTGATGTTAGCCAATTCACTTGGCACTATTTCCAAAGGAAGCTGCAAAAATTCCGCCAATGTCTCCTTAGTAAGATCATCTTCAGTGGGGCCTAAACCTCCGGTCAAAATAATTAAATCTGCTCTGCCGGTCGCAATTTGCAGAGTCTGTAACAGCCGTTCCCGGTTATCTCCCACTGTTGATTGAAAGTAAATATCAATCCCTAATAAAGCTAATTCTTTCGCCAAAAACTGAGCATTGGTATTTAGAATCTGCCCTAAGAGTAGTTCTGTTCCTACCGAAATTAGCTCTGCCCGCACAAAAGGTCACCTGTCCTTTCCTGTTCTTGCCTTATTGTACAGGAAAATAGCGGACAAATCAATGATTAACCGCGATTTCTGCGAATTCCTGGCTGGTAGCTAATAGCTTTCTCACTTCGACCCCACTGATTTTTTCTTTCACTTTTAGCAAGTCGACCAATTGTTTGAACAGACTCTTTTTCTCCCCAAGAATTAATCTGGTTTTTCTCTCCAGAGTCCCAATAATTTCCTGGCAGGTATCATAATACTCTCTCTCCGGCAAAAGTTCGGTAGAAATAACCCCCAGCTTTGATAAACCGGTGGATACAATTTTTTGGGTAAGCTCCATGGCTTTTTGAAAATCATTAGCCGCACCGGTGCTTCTTTCAGATAAAAAGATCTCCTCACTGACTGCACCGGCTAAGAGAATCATAATCTCTTTATCCAAGGCGGAGCGGGTGTAGAGCGTTTGCTCTTCCTTCTGAGTATGTCGCACATATCCCAGTGCATTTCCCCGCGAAGTAACCGTGATCTGATCAACAGAACCGGGTGATAGAATTTCACTCATAATCGCGTGCCCTGCTTCATGCACAGCAACTCTGTGCAAAATCTCTGCATTTTTCGTTCGATTAGAGAGTTTTTCCCCTAAAATTACTTTGTCGACAGCTTCTCTAATATGAGCTTGTTTGATCACGGGGCTTTCTTCCCGCAAAGCCAGAATTGCCGCTTCGTTAGCCACATTTTCCAAATGAGCCCCGGAAAAGCTAAAGGTACTGGCCGCAATCTCTTCAAGATCAACATCATCAGCCAGCGGCTTATTCGCGCAATGAATTTTCAGGATATCAAGGCGGCTGGTTTTATCCGGCAAATCAACTTTAACCTGGCGGTCAAAACGACCGGGACGTAAAATAGCACTGTCTAATAAGTCCGGTCGGTTCGTGGCGGCTATTAAGAGAATTTGGACATCAATCTGGGATCTCAACCCATCCATCTCCACTAACAGTTGATTCAAAGTCTGATCATACTCCATGTGGCTGGTATTACTCCCTCTTTTTCCCCCCAGCACTTCAATTTCATCAATAAAGATAATGGCGCGGTGCTTTTTTTGTTTTCTTGCCATTTCCCTGGCACGGCTGAAAAGATTTCTGACACGCTGTGCCCCAACACCGGCGTACATTTCGATAAATTCACTGCCTGATGTGGCAATAAAAACTGCATCAGAATATCCCGCTGCGGCTTTAGCCAATAACGTTTTTCCGGTACCGGGAGGACCTGTTAACAAAATTCCTTTGATGGGTCTGATCCCCATTTTGTTCACAATCATTGATTTTAATAAGAATTCGAGTGCTTCTTTTAACTCTTGTTTGGGAGTCTCTAAACCTCCAATATCTTCAAAGGAAAAGCTAATATTTTCCACAACCTTTTGATGCGTTTCCAGGTTCAACAGACCTTTCTTTTTGGAAATGACTAAAAGAAAGCCTCCCAGAATTGCCAAAATAAATAACGGTGTAAGATCATAGCCTCTATAGAGCAAGAAGGAAAGAATTCCCAATGCAATACCGATCGGTATTTCATTTTTCATTAGATATACTCCCCTCCCATCATGGAAAACACACTAAACGGTGTTTCTGTTCTTTTGATTACTTGGTAGCCAACTTGCCCTTCTTTGTAAGCTGTTAAGAAAACATATTGTTGATCAAGGTCCAATTCAAAAGTAACCTTTTCTTTTTCAGCTAAGGCCGATAGTTTGTCCGGCAATTGGGTAAATTCGCCGGTGCTTAAAGCCTCATAAATAGGTAACTTTCCGGCATGCAAAAAAGAAGCTACCTCTTGATTAGGCTGGTTCTTAATTTTAATGACTAAATTGGCCGGATCAACTTTCTTTTGCTGTTCCAATTCACTTAGTAATTGATAAAAACTAGGACGTAATTTTTCTTTTTGCTTAAATTGAACTTCAATGATCAAACGATCTTTCGTTTGTTCAATGGCAAATGATTCAACATTTCGCATATTTTGCACTGTCTTGTTCAAGGGATTAGTATAAATAAAATTCTCGTATAAATAGGTTCCACCTATTAATACGCTTAAGACCGCAATACCAATAACAATTATTGTGAAAATACGAATAATTTTCTGGGACATCACGTATCTCCTCCCTTTCTCTCAACGTCTCTCCCATCTGTTCTATAACATAAGCCATTATAACACAAAGAGAACGCATTTTCCCTAGACAAAGGCTGGAAATATACTATTCCTGAAAACTGTTATACGATAAAAAAGCCCATCTCCTAGAGATGAGCATACGAAGCGATAACGGGTTTACAGTTATAATATTCCGATGGTAATTAAGAAGGCCAATAACAACCGTACGAAAACGCCGGCGAGAAGATCATCAGCCATTATCCCCCAGCCACCGGGCAGTACTTGGATTTTATTAATCGGATATGGTTTGGTGATATCAAAAAGGCGGAACAAGACAAACCCCACAAGAAATTGAACAGGCGTATTTAATCCCCAAACTGCCAAAAACATCCCGCAAAATTCATCATAGACAATCTTTCCGCAATCATGTTCCGCAAAAAGCTCTTCCCCTTTGGCGCAAATATAAATGCCCAGTATCGTTAACAGAATAATTTGCCCCAGATTTGGTTTAAGAAACCAAGCCACAAGGACCGCCGCTAAGCTACCCATTGTTCCGGGCATAAAAGGAAATAAACCGGTATAAAAACCAGACGCGAATATTTTAATCAAGAAATTCATCATGTCTCATTCTTTCAATTTCAAACTTTTCTTAGCCTTAAGGAAATAATCGATTCCGGACCAAAGCGTAAAGAACACAGCTAAATACATCACATATTTACCAAGAGAAAGATGCAACAGACTAAATGGAAAATCATTTAACAATAAAAGCGCAATAGCCACAATCTGCGTAATCGTTTTAATTTTTCCCAGTTTGCTGGCGGCAATAATTACCCCTTCGGCAGCGGCAATCGTTCTTAATCCGGTCACAAAGAATTCCCGTCCAATTATTACAAAAGCAATCCATCCGGCAATAATGCGTAATTCTACTAAAGAAATTAAGGCAGCAGTAATAAGAAGTTTATCGGCAAGAGGATCCATTAACTTGCCAAAATTAGTAATCTGCTTTCTCTTCCGCGCAATATAGCCGTCGAGCCCATCTGTACTAGCCGCTATAATAAAAATAACTGCGGCGATATATTCACCATAAGGTATCCGAATTAAAAGGACAAACATAAAAATCGGAACTAAGAAAATCCTTAACAATGTAAGCTTATTTGCCAGATTCATCCCATATCTCTCCTATTAGACAATATTTCTCACTGTGAGTTATTTTGACTATGATAATCTCTCCGGGGTGAACCAAAGAGGTATTCTGAAAGTACACAACCCCGTCGATTTCCGGTGCATCTCCCCTTGTTCTCCCTTCCCAAAGTCCTTCATAATCCGAACTTTTCCCATCAACAATAATCTTGATCTTTTGGTTTATTAAACGGGAGTTTTTTTCATTAAGAATGCCTTCCTGTATTTGTGTTGCTCTTTCTATTCTGCGGTCTTTATCCCTGGCACTGATTTGCTCAGGTAATAAAGCTGCAACAGTATCCGGTTCTTGTGAGTAAGCAAAGAAACCGGCCCGATCAAATTTAATCTCCTGCAGAAATGCCAACAACTCATTATAACATTCCTTCGTCTCTCCTGGGAACCCTACAATAAACGTAGAACGTAAAATTATTTCTGGGATAATGGCCCTCACCTTGTCCAGTAAGCGATAGATTTCCGACTTTGTCATCGTTCTGCCCATGGCCTTTAAAATTGGATCGGAAATATGCTGTAATGGTATATCCAGGTATTTGCAGATTTTTTCTTCCGCTTTAATGGTGAATAATAACTCATCAGAAAGATAATCAGGATAACAATAGAGTAGACGAAGCCAAGCCAAACCCGGAATTTCACATAGCTCCCGTAATAACTGAGGCAGGAGACTCTTCCCCGCTAGATCAATTCCGTAACTGGTTGTATCCTGAGCAATCAAAATAATTTCCTTGACACCATGGGCAACCAGTTCATTTACTTCTTGCACAATAGAGGCAATTCTCCTGCTTCGGTATGCCCCTTTTAACTGAGGAATAACACAATAAGTGCAACAATTATTGCACCCTTCGGCGATTTTCACGTAGGCATAGACTTGCCCTGCCCTAAAATCCCGCAAAACGTGATCATCGTATAGATATTTTTCCGGCTGAGATACTACTACTTTTGTCTCTTTTGAGGCCAAATCAGATAATAAACAAGGCAATTCCGGTATGTCTCCAGTCCCAATAAATAAGTCTACTTCCGGTAATGCCTCTTTTAATTCAACAGCATATTTTTGCACCAGACACCCTGTCATGACTAAATACCGACACTTACCTTCATCTTTGTATCGCGCTATTTCCAAAAGAGTGTCAATAGATTCCTGCTTAGCACTCTCAATAAAGCCACAGGTATTCACAATAATGATTTCCGCTAGGTGTAGCTCTTCAACCACCTTAAAACCGGCCATAATTAATAAACCTTGCATCTGTTCGCTATCAACAACATTTTTGGGACAACCTAGTGTTACAATTTTGAAGTGTTTATCCATGAAGCGGCCTCCTGTTTTGTTCCTCTTTAATCACTTTCCAAGATTATCCCAATCCCGAAGCTTGTTCGTTTATAGGCCCTGGTGAACCCTGTTCCTCAGATTGTGTTGGCCCTTCCGGGATATCCGTTTCTTCCCCAGGTTGTTCAGGTTGTTCAGATTGTTCGGGTGTTCCAGGTTGTTCAGGTGTTTCAGACTGCAACGGTTCTTCAGTTTGTACAGGATTTTCGGGTTGCTCTGGTTTCACCGTAGGGGGTGAAGTTTGTTCATGCTTTGAAGATGACGATTCCGGTTCTTCAGATTCTTTTGGTTGATTCTCTAATTCTTTTACTTCATTGTTTTCCAAGAAAAATGTCTTATTCGCAACCATTTCCCCAAGTGGACCAAAGTCTTTCCCGTTAATCATTACTTGCATACTTTTCGCGTTCCCCAATCGTATTGAAAACTTCTGCAAATTTTCAAATTGCTTTTCTTGGTCAACGTTCATCGTTCCTTCAAAAAGCGTCTGATTATTCCCATCTTTAATCCTAACCCAGCACGGCGAATTGATACACTTTAAAGCTAAATTCATCGCTTCAATCGTAACCGGTTCATCCGTTGGCTCATTTTGCCCTGTTTCGTCTGTGCCCGGCAAGACGACTTCATCTTGCCCCGGTTCAGCGATTTCCGGCGTGTTTTCGCTAACTTCAGGGATCTCCGGTAAAGCTAAATATTGCTTATAGAAATAAGATGTGCCAACCAATAGGAAAACTGCAACCAGCGTCAGAATAATTCTGGTTTTTACTTGCGACGATACCTTTATATTTATCTTTTTCGCATGATGTTTTGGAACTGGTCGGGCAATTTGCTCATTCATTAATTGATAATAATATGTTTCACTTATTCCAACATAACGGCTATAAATTCGAAAAAAGCTCTTCAGATAAACCTGTCCGGGTAGGATTTCCCATTGTTCATTTTCCATTGCTTCCAAATAGCGGCGTTGAATTTTTGTATCATTTTCAATCTGTTCAAAGGTAAAACCCTTTTCCAGACGAGCATTTCTTAGAGCTTCACCTATACTCTCCAATACTTCCCCCTCCTTCTATTGTTACAGTTTAAAGGATTAAGTGATAATTATCAACTATTTTAAATGCCAAAAGTCTTCTCGTATTCCTGCCAAGTCATTTTAATTGCGCGCGGTTTACTGCCTTCGTAACCACCAATAATTCCTTTTTCTTCTAGCTGATCAATAATACGAGCCGCTCGGTTATAACCGATTCTCATTCTTCGTTGTAAAAGAGATATCGAGGCTTGCCCACTTTCGATAAAAAGTTTGGCCGCTTCGGCTAGTAAAGGATCATCGTCTGTTTGTTCGACATTTTCTGTTACTTCGTTTTCCCATGGATCTTCTAAATTTACCGGCTTGTTTTGCGCTTTTAAGAATTCGACCAATGCGTCAATTTCTTGTTCTGAGACATAGACCCCTTGCACACGAATAGGCTTAGCCATTCCGGTAGGATAAAATAGCATATCTCCACGGCCCAAGAGATGTTCTGCTCCACCCATATCGAGGATCGTTCGGGAATCTGTTTGGGAAGAAACAGCAAAGGCAATGCGTGAAGGGATATTCGCCTTGATTACACCGGTGATTACATCAACAGAAGGACGCTGAGTGGCAATGACTAAGTGAATACCCGCTGCCCTGGCCATTTGAGCCAGACGACAAATCGCATCTTCTACATCAGCAGGAGCAACCATCATCAAATCAGCTAATTCATCAATGAAGATAACAATATATGGTAACGGAACAAACTCTGTGTCCTGTGCTTCTTTCGTCATTACTTGATTATAGCGTTGAATGTCTTTTACGCCGAGACCGGCAAATAATTCATAGCGATTTTCCATCTCATTTATGGCCCAACGTAAAGCTGTAGCGGCTTTCTTCGGATCAGTAACTACGGGAGAAACCAAATGCGGAATTCCGTTAAACGTCGAAAGCTCAACTACTTTAGGATCAATCATTAACATTTTTACTTCATGGGGATAAGTGTGAAAAAGGATGCTAGCAATAAGTGAATTCATACAAACACTTTTTCCTGAACCGGTCGAACCGGCAATAAGTAAGTGCGGCATTTTCCCTAAGTCTGCCACAATTGGATTACCGGCAATGTCTTTGCCAAGAGCTACGGTCAATTTGACCGGAGAATCGTGAAAAAGGCTTGTTTCCAGTACTTCACGTAAGGTAACCATCGCAATTTCTTCATTAGGCACTTCAATACCGATTGCTGCTTTTCCCGGAATCGGAGCTTCGATCCGCACCTGCGGTGCCGCCAGGGAGAGCGCAATATCATCTGCCAAATTAACAATACGGCTAACTTTAACCCCCGCAGGAGGCTGTAATTCATATCTGGTGATACTAGGTCCTCTGCTGACCTGCGTTACGCGGGCTTTTACGCCAAAACTATCCAGCGTGTCTTCTAAGATATGCACATTATCCGTAATATCTTTATTTAAACGTAGGTTTTTTACTTTAGGAGGACTTTTAATCAGAGAATAAGGCGGAAGTTGATAATCCTCCATTCTTTGTGCTTCCGCAATAAGCGGCGTGTTTTGCTTTTCCTTTACTGTTTGGTTTAAACTTTTGATAATGGCCGGTGAAGAATTTACTTCCTCAATTAAAGATTCCGCCTTTTCCACCGGGTCGGCAATTAAATGCTCGAAATCCTTTTTCGCCCTCTTCTCCAATCTTGGGGAGTTGTCTGCCCTTTGCTTAATATCCTGTTCTTCCTCCTCCGTCTCTTCGAATAAAAACTCAATCAATTCCTGACGGGTTTGCCCCAAAAAGTTTTTCAGATAGTGCCAAAAGTCTTTCAATAACTCGGACAGCGTTTTTTTGACTAAACCAACTGTGGCCGCAGCAATCAACACCCCCCAGAAAATATAAGAACCGATTCTCCCAAACAGAGTCTGCGAGATGTAGGACATTAAAGCTCCAATTATGCCTCCCCCCAAACCATCCCAACCGGCTGAAAGGCTCTGATTATCTAAAGGCAATTTTAGATGCAATATCGCCAAAATGGCTAAAAAAAGCGCGATGGCAGAAAAAATCGACAAGTGATCCACTTTTATTTTTTTAATTATTTTACTAATGGCTAATCCAAAAAGAATTATCGGTACGATGATTTTACCGGAACCACAAAAGCTATTTAACACGCTATTGATAAAACGGCCAATTGCTCCAATAATTGCTGTATTATCGGCTGAATTCCCCTTCCATAAGCAAAAGGAAACAAACAAACCAAGAGCAAAAAAGAAAATGCCAATCAATTCCTGTTTTATATCCTCTTTTATTAGAGGCTGTTTTACTGAAGCTTGTTTTTGTTTTAGTTTTTGTTTTGGCATGGTCCCACCTCATAATATAGTGTACTATGACTAACCCAGTTGAGCAAATTTTT
>CAZVLC010000023.1:0-11109 GCA_964627885.1 uncultured Peptococcaceae bacterium | reverse complement strand
CACCTCTTTTTATGTCTGGCATGTTATTCTCTATATTTAAAGAATAACATGCCAATATTAAAACCAACAACATGTATTATTTTTAATTTTAGCATATTATTCTTTATATGTAAAGAAAATCGCGCCAATATTAAAATGTGCTCAACTTTATAATCTCCAAATTATCAATATTAAACACAAAAAAAGGACAGTTCAAATAAACTGTAATCAAAAGTTGATTTACTCTCCTTGAATATACCCTTTGTTATCCAGCAGATATGTTTCCGGATACAAATACCCTTGAGTGTTTACTTCGCACTCAAGGGCTCAAATCCGTTGATATTACTCACTTTTATTGTCGTTCCAGCTTCACAATGGCCTCACAATGTGAGGTACAAGGAAACAAATCAATCAAAAATTCTAATGCCCAACGACTATCTCAATAGTTAAACGATTTACCTATAAAATGCACACCCTTATCAAAAGTCAAACGATTATAAAAAAGGCACTCTGCTTCAAATTCGCCGGGCGACGAAATATCTTATTAGTAAATACCAAAAACTTAAACAAGCAACCTGCGCAAATCCCCGAGAACCGCTTTTTTCAAGCCTTTTCAGGGCATAACAAAAAACCATCTACCGATAAAGTTTTTTTATCAATAGATGGTAGAATATCTGGTGGAGGTGAGGGGAATCGAACCCCTGTCCGAAAGAACGACCACAGAAGCATCTCCGAGCGCAGCTTGTAATTTAAATCTCGCCCGCCAGGCTCCTACAAGCAGGATCCTCTTGGACTAGTCCCATTAGTTTCCCCTTAAGCTATGCGACTCTCCCCTAAGAGTAGCCTGGTAAAATGACCTCTTCGCCCTCACCCCAGGCACAGAGAGTAAGAGGTTAGACTGCAATTAAGCAGCTAAAGCGTAATTATCGTTTGCGTTTAATTGTTTCGCACCGTTTTTACGGGCAAGTGCAATCCCGGCTCGCTTCTTCTGCCACCGCTTCCCCCGTCGAAACCAGTACACCCCCAAAATTTATTAGCATCAGTATTTAGATTTAGCTTCGCCTTGGGCGAGGCTTATTCTTTACCTCGAGCAGCTCTTTCAATTTCTCGGCGAGCATCTTTTTCCGCCAGGGCCGCTCTTTTGTCATAGATTTTCTTTCCTTTAGCCAGCGCAATCTCGACTTTCGCCCTCCCTCTGAAAAAATACACCTTTAAAGGAATAAGCGTCAATCCTTGCTGCATCACTTTTCCGAGGAGACTGTTGATTTCTTTCTTATGAAGCAACAACTTACGCGGCCGCACAGGATCCACATTGAAACGATTCCCTTGCTCATACGGGCTGATATGCATATTGAAAAGAAACATCTCCCCGTTCGTAACCTGTGCATAGCTATCTTTTAAATTTGCTTTTCCTGCCCGCAGTGACTTTACCTCGGTTCCGGTTAAAGCAATCCCGGCCTCATAAGACTCCTCAATAAAGTAATCATGACGAGCTTTGCGATTTTCCGAAACAACCTTGATATTCTTTTGATTTTTCTCAACCATTTCTTCTCTACTCCACAAAACTCCACGAATTTCTCTCAACCGAAACCCATCAGAATATATATTTTATCATAACTGGCTCAGTTTTTCAAGCCGTTCTTCCAACTTACCCTGGTTCCACTGTAGGACCTCTACTTCCTCATTTGAAAAAGTAAATTCTACCCCTACAGGTACCTGATGACAAAATTTACTCCACAGGCTTCCGCTTGCGCCCTTTTTGCGGCTTTTCTTCAGGGACTATCTCAAAATCAATATTACGTTCCTCAACATTGACACGCGTTAAAACCACCTTGACCGTATCCCCAATCCGGTAAACCTTGTTTGTGTGTTCACCTACCAACATCAATTGTTTCTCCATGTACTGATAATAATCGTCCGTCAAAGTGGAAACATGCACCAACCCCTCCACCGTATTGGGTAGTTCCACAAAAAAGCCAAAAGAAGTAACCCCGCTGATCACTCCGGTAAACATTTGCCCTACAAAATCCTGCATATACTCCACCTTTTTTAAATCCACCGATTCCCGCTCGGCATCTTCCGCGACCCGCTCCCGCAGTGAAGACTGTTCTGCGTATTCCTCCATCAAAGTACTTAATTTTTTACGCCGTTTAGCCACAAAGCCTCGTGCTTGTACTTCGGTTTGCACTCCGGCTTGTTCTCCTGTTTGTTCTCCGGCTTGCATTTCCCTAATCACGCGGTGGATCGCTAAATCAGGATAGCGCCTGATTGGCGAGGTAAAATGCGAATAATATTTGGCCGCCAGTCCAAAATGGCCAAGAGCCTCCGGGGCATAACGCGCATGTTTCATCGAGCGCAGCACGACCATGGCAATCGTTTTTTCCTCCGGTCGCCCTTTCGTTTTCTCTAAAACCTGTTGCACCGCCCGCGGACTGACTTCGCCCTGGCGATTGGCTTTAATGTAATACCCAAAAATCCCTAAAAACTCATTTAATTCGGTCAGATCATCTACATCAGGTTTTTCGTGCACACGGTAAAGAAACGGCGCTTCCCGCCAGAAAAAATCCTCGGAAACCGTTTCATTGGCCGCAATCATAAATTCCTCGATAATCATCTCCGCAACCGAACGCACACGCTGAACTATTTCAATCGGCTTGCCTTCCTCGTTCAAAATAACCTTACTCTCCGGAAAATCAAAATCAATGGCGCCCCGACGTAAGCGCTTTTGCCTTAAAATCCCGCATAAATCGCGCATCATCTCAAAAATTGGCACATAATCACCATAACGTTCCACCAGTTCCCGATCCTGCTCCTCGAGAATTTTCCGCACGGCGGTATAAGTCATTCTTTCCTTAACCCGTATCACCGTAGGTAATATTTCGTGTTGCACCACTTCCCCGTCCCCATCAATCTCCATGAAACAGGACATCGCCAGCCGGTCTTCGCCCGCGTTCAGACTGCAAATCCCGTTCGAAAGACGTGGCGGTAGCATGGGAATAACCCGATCCACCAAATAAACACTGGTGGCCCGCTTCAAGGCTTCCTCATCTAACAGGCTTCCTTCCCGCACATAATACCCAACATCGGCAATATGCACACCCAGATAATAATTCCCGTTGGGTAGTCGTTCCAGTGTTACCGCATCATCAAGATCTTTAGCATCCTCTCCATCAATGGTAACCATAAGCAGTTCCCGCAAATCCCGCCGATTTGCCTTTTCGGCCTCTGCCACCGTCTCAGGAACGTTTTCGGCTTCCGCCAGCACTTCCGGCGGAAATGTTTCGGGTAATTTATATTTACGGACAATCGAGAGAATATCAATTCCCGGCTGATCTTTATGTCCCAAAACCTCCAGCACTCTTCCCTCGGGATTACGCCGCGCTTCTGCCCAAGACGTTATCTCGATCACGACTTTATCCCCGGCTTTAGCCCCGCCCGCCTCATTTTTCGGGATAAAAATATCACTAGCCAGCCGTTTTTCATCAGGAACCACAAAACCAAAATAGCGGCTGCTTTCGAATGTGCCGACAATTTGTTTATTCGCCCGCTCCAGAATCCGGATCACTTCGCCTTCTCGTTTCCGCCCATCCTCCAAATGCCGGTGCAGGCGCAGCATCACCCTGTCATTATGCATTGCGCCGTTTAAATCTTCATTGCCAATAAAAACATCCTGTTCCTGGGCATCGTCCGGGATCAGAAAAGCAAAACCCTTGGCACTTCCCTGGATTCGCCCTGCCACCAAATTCATTTTTTGCGGCAAACCATAACGGCCCTTCCGGTTTAACACAATTTTCCCGGTCTCTTCTAATTCCTGTAACAAAGTCATAAAAACAGCCCGATCCTCCATCGGGTAATTTTTTTGTACGAGCCGTTCCCACAATTCCTCGGCCGAAATTGGTTTATAGGAATCCTGCCACATATACTCCAATAATTCTTCTTTTGTAATCATCATAAAAATCCCTTCACTGTCTCTGCATGTTTTTAATTATCTATACCATATCATATCCATTCCCGCTTGCCAATAATCCCAACGCTGGTCTATCCTTTTCCCCGCTATTTCCCGGTAAAAACAGCCTGCACAAGCGTGGTAATCGCCTCGTTAGGGTTAGGTATTTTTACCCCCAGTACTTGCAACAGGCTGAGGGTAAAAGCCAATAAGAGCAGAACGGAAAACGCCACTAATTCTCGCCAATATTTTTTCCTGATTAAACCCGGTACCTCGAATAATATCATAGCAAGATAAACCAATACCAATAATAAAACCATACCCATGGCCTTAGCCCTCTTCTTTCCAGGTTTCTTCTCCCCTTTCCTTCCCCTTTCCCTTTTGGGGCAAGCCCCTAATTATGGGGATAAGAAGGGACAAAAGCGGAAGGCCGATTTGAAATGGCAAACTATAATAAGGGTAAATTTCAAATGCAAAATAAGTATGATATACATTACTTTCAGAGCTTAAGATACTCAAAACAACTAATAAAGCCCCTATTGGTAAAACAAGAGGTAAATAGGAACGGAGCCGTAAGATTTGGGCTAATCCCAAAACAGTCCCATAATAAAAGACCGCTATTTTGATAAATCCTACAGCCAATATATTCATGGCAATTAGAATCTCCAATCTCGTAAAGAATTCCCCAATACTAATCAATCTAATCACCGGAAAAGAAGGAAATGTTTGCACACACGTTGCTGGCCCAAGTACGGCCGTATTGCGGGCCACAATCAAGGCTAAGAGTAAACTGCTGACAATGATTGCCCAAAATGTAGCAAATCCGCCTTTTCGTGGGTTATTGCAATAAGCCAACACCATTAATACCACAACCACTTCGCCAAACGGGAACGAAGCAACGCTATGACTGACCTCAAAAAACCTTAGCCTGTCAACATCAAGTACCGGTAAAAGATTAGTAAAGTTTATTTCTCTAACTAATAAAACAGTATCAAAAATAATTACGGAAATCGTTAGAAATACCAGAATAACACTGCAGCGTGCAATGACCTCCAGTCCATTGCGCACAGCAGAAGCACAAACAAAAGTCAGCAGCAGCAAAAATACTATAATAGGGGTTTCTGTATAAATAACAGTAGTAAAAAACTCGCCAAAATCTCTTAGCACCAAACTCCCCAGATGCAGAAAGTACCATAAATACAGCAGAGAAACAACCTTTCCCACATAAGTCCCGAATATTGCCTCGTTTATTTGGACTAAGTTTTGGCCCCTAAATCTTTTGGCTAAAGCTAAAACTACCCATAGAAACAAGAGCCCCTCAAGTCCACCGGCCAAAACAGCCACCCAGGCATCTCGTCCAAGCATTCCGGCCGGATTAAGAATAATGCTGGACCCTAACAATACGCCCATTATTAAGAACATTAATTGATTATTGGCAATTTGACCACCTTCAAGCTTCATCTTCTTAACCTGCCGCTTTCGGAGTAGCCGGTTTGGTAATCATCCCTGATTGCCGTAGTTTTGCCTCAACTGCTATTTGCACTTCAACTTGCGGAAAAATCTCGTCCCAATCCGACTCCAGCTCTTTCCATAAATCAGGATATTTTCGATAAAAAGCCTCGCCAAAACCAAAAATATCCACTTTCAGGCTTTGCGCTTTTTGCAACGCGGCTAATATTTCCCGACGGATAACTTCGGCTTGTTTTTTTTCTAAAGCTTCCCATGCCCCTGGAATAGCAAGAAACTGCTCCCCTTCTTGTTCCCCCAGATTACCTTCTTCCTTTACTTCCACCGTAAAACACGGTTTGCCCCCCTTCAAACCGGGGATTATTTTACCTTTCGCCCGCAGTATTTCCAAGCTCACCTTTCCTTTTCCCTTGGGACTTTCCGCTACAATAATTCCACTTTTAATTTCATTTATTACCCAAAGCAGCCCGCGACTCTCGGTTAAAGTCAAATGACCGACCATCTGATCATGCTTAAAAACTGCGGTTCCTACCAAGCGAGCTTTCTTCTCCTTCCCTTCCCCTTGTACTTCGATTAAGCTAGCCAGAGGCGCGGTTGTTTTACTCATCAGGCGTTGAAAAAACAGGCTTAAATTTACGGCCATAAACTCCGAAGTGGAAGCCTGAGCCTTGATTAATTGAGAGATATTTAAAGCCGGAATTTTTTCCAACTCCGCGACCGTATCAAACACTTCCCTTGCTTCGCCTTTCGCTACTAAGACCCATGCAGTTAAACGAGGCTCCGCATCACGAAATAATAAATCAACACACCCTTGCACCCCGTTTCGCGCCAGCTCATCGCCAAAAATAATTACTTCATTATGGCTTAAATAAAGCCTCCGATTGATAACCTGGGTAAACCTTCGGAAAATCTCAAAACACATCTCACCGGTCTGCGTGATATTCAAGTACGGTTTTTCATTGCTCCCCCCTCCGCTACCCGGGGGAGCAATATCCGCCGGTTTAATAATTTGCGCGGTAATCATAACCTTATCCGGTTCTTGCGCTTGGTCAATGCCCACCCCCGTGACAATGTCTATTTCATCAATTTCCCTTTTATTCCAACATACAGTTAAACTAAACATGGTAAATAAAAACATCACCAAGCTAGATAACGCTAACCCTATTTTTATCCTAGGGTTCTCATAGAATTTGTTCGGCTTCCTCCTCAAGTTCAGCATATCCTCCTTCCTTCTGGTAAATTAAGGCCTTTTGGGGGGCGGCTTGGGCATTGCTCCTTCCTTTTGGCGCTGCCGATTCAGCTGACTAATCGATTGCGGCCTTGTCAGCATTGCCCAAAGTGGTGCTCTGATTACCGTATCTTTTAGCCCTGCCGGTTCTAACGGGGCAAAAGGAGAAAAGTAGGGAACGCCGAAAGACCTTAAACTGGAAAGATGAATTAATAGCCCCAACAAGACAATAATAAAGCCAAACACGCCCAAAAAACCCGTGAACAAAATCAAGACATACCGCAGTAAAGTAGCTGCATCTGTCTGGGCCGGAACAACAAAAGAGGCAATGGCGGTAAGTGAAATCACAATAATCATAGGGGCACCGATCAAACCCGCCGAAACAGTCGCTTCACCAATAACCAACGCTCCGACAATACTGATGGCCGAGCCGATTGGTCGGGGCAAACGAATCCCCGCTTCCCGCAGTATCTCAAAGATAACCCCTATTATAATTACCTCCACCAAGGCCGGGAATGGGGTTCCTTCCCTTGCCGAAGCCATCGTAATTAATAACGGTGTCGGAAGTAATTCCTGGTGAAAAGTTGTTAAACCTACGTAAATAGCCGGTGCCGAAATAGCAATAAAAAAAGATAGGTACCTCAAAGAGCGGACAAAACTAACATAATATGGCCGGGAGTAATAGTCTTCCGGCGATTGGAAGCTTTCTACCAAGAGTAGGGGCACAGTTAAAACGATTGGCGTGCCATCGGTAATGATCGCCACCCGTCCTTCCATTATTTTGGCCGCTGTCGTATCAGGCCTTTCAGTATTACCAACCGTTGCAAAAGGAGAAAAAGGCGCATCTTCAATTGACTGTTCAAGATAACCTTCTGCCACAATCGAATCAATTTGGATTCTTTTGAGACGCCTGTGCACTTCTTCTACCAATTCCGGTTTAACAACCCCCTTTAAATAAGCAACACAAACCTTCGTCTGTGATTTTTCTCCAAGTTGGATATTTTCTATCACAAAATCAGGATGACGGATTCTTCTCCGTAATAAAGCCGTATTAAAGCCGAGCGTTTCTGTAAAGCCTTCCCGAGGCCCTCTTACTACTGCTTCGGTTTTCGGCTCTTCAACCCCGCGATTTTGCCAGCCTTTGGTATTAATAGACAAGGCCTCGGCAAAACCGTCTACTAATAAAATAGTATCTCCATATAAACAGTTATCTAATAACTGGTCCAGCGTAGTAACCATCTTAACGCCACCTATCGAAACCAAGTTTTCTTGTAAATAGGTGATCCGTTTCCCTTTTTGCAGCTCCCGCGCCGATAAAAGATGGCTGTCATACATCAAAGGCTTGACAATGCTTTCGTTAATAATCCGTCTATCAACCAATCCTTCAAAAAAAAGAAGAGCCACTCGAATCTTTTCGTGTTCGCCAAACATAAATTCGCGTAACACAAAATCAGCGTTTTTCCCCAGGATTTCTTTGAAATAGCGAATATTCTCCGCCAAATCCTTGGAAAGCTGCTCCTTCTCTTCTTTCATCGAGTTCTCTTCCCTATTATTTTTCTTTTTTAATAAATTTCTTAATTGTAACCTCTTCAGGAGTTTCCTCAGCCTACCTTTACCCGTTCCCCACTACAATTTTTGTAGCATTAACTCTTTTTCTTATTCCTTATTCTAACAACGAACAGGTAAAAATATGCATCTACGGAAACTATAAACCGAGTTCTTTCTGAATTCCTTTCATGGCTTCTAACGCTATCCCCAGAAACTCCTCCAAACTCAGCCCCATTTCCGCACAACTGGCGATCACCTCGCGCCTTGCTCCCCGGGCAAACGATTTCTCATGATACCGATTCACCAAAAAAGGAACATCAATAGGCTCGAGCTTCTTTTCCGGTCTGATTAAAGCACCGGCGACAATTAACCCGGTTACCGGATCGGTTGCATAGAGCGCTTTATCAATCAACTTTTCCCGTTCCACCCCATGATAATCATTATGAGTGATGACCGCATGAACCAATTCTCCAGGGAATCCGGCTTCCTTCAAAATATCTCCCCCCACCAGACTATGCCGGGAAAGGTCATCCTTGGTTTCATCATAATCAATATCATGTAAGAGTCCCGCCAACCCCCACAACTCCTCATCCTCGCCGAAATGCCTGGCTAGTCCTTTCATTACTGCCTCCGCTGCGTACATATGCTTCAAGAGGTTTTTGTTGGCCACTTTTTCCTTCAACATCTTTAAGGCCTCTTCTCGTTCCATCATCTTTTTATTCTCTCTCCTTTCTCTTAGCTTCAAAAAGCCTGACCTATAACCTAATACAACATATTCTATCGGAACAAAGTGTTCTTTTCAACCATCCCGCTCTCAAAGGTCAGCAGTACTTTCTATTGCCCTGGCGGGTAAAAAAACAAAAGCGCCAACCTAAATGTCGGCGCCAAAGCTATCTCTCATCTGCGATTTTTTCGCTCCCCCAATTATGCTCCCCCAATTTTATTATTGATTTTCTCCAAAATATTATCGGACTTCTTCTCAAATTTCGCCAATTCTTTTATACACTTTTGGATCTCTGCTTCCGTCATCTTTTTCATCTTATTCGATGATTCCAGAGCCGCCTTCTTGATTTGGTAACATTCCGCAATAACTTTTTCGAATTCCTCTAAACTAACCTTTACCGCAATATCGACTTGTTCGCCAATCTGTTTTTTTACTTTGATATAAAGTTCATCCATCTGGTCAGAATAAAGCACTGCGCTGATGGTCTCCTTAATCCTGTTTCTGACTTTATCTTCGTTTATTTCCGTTAATTCCGTAATGGTCTTCTTCACTAAGCCCTTCACAAAGCCAAAGAACTTTCCATATCTGTTCTGCTCATCCTCGATTAATTCTCCAAGGCCCTTCTTCTCAATACTGTTTGTATCAAAAACAAAGCGGTATTCCAGGTTTTCGTAGTTCATAAATTCAATCTTATAAAGTAACTCAAACTGTTCATCGATGATCTTCTCCAGAGCCTTAATGGTTTTTTCCCTATAGCCAAAAAGCATTTTTTCTTTTTCCTGAATAAATCGGTTAATCTCTTGTGCTATTTTGATATTTACTGTTTCAATGGCATATTTCGCTCCATCAGCCCGGATAATATCAATATATTGCGAACTTAAATCTTTTAATACTTCTTCATGAATCCGATCGACTAAATCCTTTTTCTCATTCAGCGATAAGACCTTACATTTATCCGCATCGTTCTTAAACTGCACTTTAACCGGTTTTGCTTCTTCATTTAATGTTTCTAACTTCTGCTTAAGTTGTTCCGTCTTCTCTTGGAGTCTTTGTAACCCCGGATCATTTTCTCGCACTATTTTGAATTCATGGACACTATTCTTGATAGCCATGCAAGCATTACGGACAACTGTTTTCGCTTTTAACAGCTTTTCCTGCGAACAAGCTAGTTTAAAGAAACCACTGTTAAATTGTTCATAAACACTGTCAAAATTACTCATTTGGTGAAGCGGATCTAGTGTTTTGGTCTCTTCAACCTCTTCCTTAATATTCGAATCAATTTTTTCCGTTTCTTTATTCTTTACTGCTTCTAAAAAAGCCTTGTAATCCTTGCCATATTTTTTATAATACAACTCATAAATAGAAGATACCGCGCATTTGGAAGCAACATCGGACAACTTTGTTTTTTTCTGGTCAGAAAAATAGATCTTATCCAACACATCATCTAACCCGGCATAAGCGTCATCTATATCGCAATCTCTGATAGAGTCCATTTGGTTAATGATAAACAGAATATTAACGCTATCCTTATGCGCTAAATTATAGCTGGTTAACACTTCATTTAAATAATGCTGCAAATAAAACATTTCCTGCTTGTTCCCAACCTGTTTGGCAAGCATTAACACAATAATGGCCTTACTGTGCTTTAAAACAGCATTGGTAATATCATCATGAATCTCGTTGGGGCTGGAAAAACCAGGAGTATCAATTAAGACTAAGCCATCCTTACATATTTGCAAAGGAAACTTGATATTTACCTGCATAATATCAGGATTGAAGTGGTCCTCCGAAACATATTGGGCCAATAAATCACTGCTATATTTATTATCAATCTTAATGGTATCGACATGATTGTCTTTATAGGTAACGATAATCTCCGCATCTTTAGAATACTCAATGTAAGTGGAAGTGGTTGTACATCTTTTTAACCGCGAAGGAAGAATTTCTCGGCCCAAAATTGCATTGATAAAAGTCGACTTCCCAACATTGAAGCTCCCGATAATGGACACCTCATAACGATTATCTTCCAGCTCCTTAATGACATCTACAAATTGAGAATCCGTATAAAGCTCCCGAAAATCTGTTTTGTACGCATAATTGTTATCAAGTTTGTCTGCTATCCCCGATAAGTCCCGGCAGGCCTGCTTTAACGCTTTTACGTTTTTTGCATATTGTTCAAGTACGCCCATATGAGAATCCTCCAATATATTGTAGAAT
>CAZVLC010000022.1:0-11193 GCA_964627885.1 uncultured Peptococcaceae bacterium | reverse complement strand
ATGTAATGACGGAGAGACACGCGAGGGCACTGTTAAAACTGCCGGACACTGCCTCTCAGCTAGCTGTTCTAAGAGAAATTTATACCAATAATCTTAATGTCACAGACACCGACGCACTGGTTGACGCTCAACTTAGGAAGAATGGGGTTGTACCGCGATTATCACAAGGGAAAAAAGTGCTGCGGATTTTCAAGGATTTAAGAATCTATATAAATACTCTTCGATCTGCCGTCTCCACCATTAAAGAAGCGGGGATCAATGTGAAGATGAGCGAAAAAGAATATGACCAATATGTGGAGATTGTCGTGCAAATACGCAAACCACATCCGTTTACAACATAATAAATCCTGGCGCTTGTTATGGCTGCAAAGCTTGCGACAAGAAAAAATAATTAAAACGGCATTGTTTCACGTGAAACAATGCCGTTTTTGCATGAAAATATTGACGCTTCTATTTTTTAAAAAAATAATCGCCATATTTCTTCTTCTTCATATATAATATAGATGGATATATTTTTGGAACCAAAATATTAAAAATGTTTCACGTGAAACATTTTAAGAAAAAAGGCAACCAAAAAAAGAGGTGACAAGATGGGAAAAATTTTCGCTATTGCTAATCAAAAGGGAGGCGTGGCCAAAACAACCACGGCGATAAATCTAAGCGCTTGCCTGGCGTCTTTAGGTAAGAAGGTTCTGGCGATAGACATTGACCCGCAAGGGAATATGACGAGTGGGTTGGGCATTAATCAGCTAAACGAGGGACGGTGTATCTATGATTGTTTAATCAATGACCTTCCTTTACAAAATGTAATACGTCCAACGCAAATAGATACTTTATTTGTGGTTCCGGCAACAATTCAGCTGGCAGGGGCAGAGGTTGAGCTAGTCTCGACGATATCCAGAGAATATAAATTGAAAAGA
This sequence comes from uncultured Peptococcaceae bacterium, assembly GCA_964627885.1. GTDB lineage: Bacteria > Bacillota > Peptococcia > DRI-13 > DTU073 > UBA3937. Next base: position 10,273 of record CAZVLC010000022.1, on the reverse strand, counting down.
GCGCTGGAGCCGCTCGCGGATGACTACGATTATGTCATTATTGACTGTCCTCCCTCCTTAGGACTACTTACATTAAACGCCATGACGGCCGCAGATGGAATCTTGATTCCGGTCCAATGCGAATACTATGCCTTGGAGGGGCTAAGCCAATTAATGAATACAATCACGCTAGTTAAAAAGCACTTAAATAGAGATCTCGAGATATTTGGGGCTGTTTTGACCATGTTTGACGCGAGAACTAATTTATCAATTGAGGTGGTGGACGAGGTCAAAACATTCTTTAAAGACAAGGTGTTTCACTCAATTATTCCGAGAAATGTCCGCTTAAGTGAAGCGCCAAGCTATGGGTTGCCGATTAATTTATACGATCCCAAATCAAAGGGGGCCGAACAGTATATCGAATTGGCGAAGGAGGTAATTGAACGTGAGCAAGAGTAAATCGGGTCTAGGGAAAGGGTTGTCTGCGCTAATTCCACCAGTTAGTGAAGAAATGAACAAGGAGGATATGGCTACTGAGATTAAGGTCAGTACGATTATTCCGAACGCCTTTCAACCGCGGAGGACCTTTGATGAAGAAAAATTGGCTGAGTTAGCAGAATCAATAAAAATCCATGGGGTAGTACAGCCGATTGTGGTGAGAAAAACTGCCACTGGGAAATATGAGCTGGTGGTTGGGGAAAGGCGGATGAGAGCGTGTCAAAAATTAAAATTGGAGAAAATACCGGCGCTAATTAAAGAGTATACGGATGAGCAAATGATGGAAATTGCCTTAATCGAAAATGTCCAACGTCAGGATTTAAATCCGGTTGAAGAAGCATATGCTTATAAAAGACTTTTAGAGGAGTTTAATTATACTCAAGAACAAGTGGCCGAAAAAATATCCAAAAGCAGGTCGTTTGTCGCCAATTTAGTAAGAATCCTTAACTTACCGCAACCAATCCTTGACAAGCTTGCCGCGGGGGAATTAACAATCGGACATGTGCGCCCGCTCTTAGCCTTAGAAGACAAGGCGATGCAAATCAAGGCTGCCGAAGAGATGCTAAACAATCAGCTGAACGTAAGAGAAGCGGAAACATTGGCTAAAAGCATGGCGGATTCGGCTAAAAAACAAGCAGCGAAAAAAAGGAAAGCAAAAAAATTGCCACCGCAATTACTTGACATTGAAAGTAAACTGCGGGATACATGCGGTACAAAAGTAGTAATCAGGAATAAGGGCGATAAAGGCAGAATAGAAATAGAATATTATAACAGCGATGATTTAAACAGGATTTTAACATTATTTTTTCATGAGGATTTAGCCTAGGACCAGCAACGGCGGGCAATTTAGGCCATTTAATGTTTTTACTGCAAATAATTTTACTATTGAAAACTTCTGAAGAAGTGTTAAGATAAGAAAGAGGTAGAATTGTGCTTAGTTGTGCAAAAAAAGATACTTTTATGTTGTTTTTGGCGCAGATCATAGCATATATTTCTATATTTCTATATATAGATATGTGCTAATATGCACAAAGTGTATAAATACTGACGGGGCGCTTTTTTGCGGCCACAGATACATCAAAACACACTCATATTACGCACAAACAAGTGGGAAGAGATGTATTAAAAATATTAAAATCAAAAGTATTTTTAGCAAGGAGGTAAAAAAATGAGTTGCCAATGCAAATGTGGGGCAGGGCAGGGAGAAAGCCAATATGCGTTCATTGACCGAATCATCGAGAAATATAAAGATGAAAAGGGTGCAATGATTCCAATCCTGCATGAAGTGCAGCAAGAAAAGGGGTATTTGCCTGAAGATGTGCAGGCTTATATCGCGCAAAAAATGGGGGTGCCTTTGAGCGAGGTGTACGGCATAGTTACTTTCTATACGCTGTTTAACACTCGGCCCAGGGGAAAACACAGGATCAGCGTCTGTCTGGGCACAGCTTGTTACGTTAGAGGGGCAGGGAAGATTCTGGAGGAATTAGAAAAGGAGTTAAATATTAAGGTGGGAGAAACAACAGCAGATGGCCAGTTTACTTTAGAAGCGTGTCGCTGCCTAGGTGCTTGTGGCTTAGCTCCTGTCTTAACGGTTGACGAACATGTTCATGGACGCTTAACGACCAAAGAAGTGGCTAATATTATCGCAAAATACAAGGATGAAGAGTAGAGAGGAGGGTTATCAATGCGTTCTTTTGAAGAGTTAAAGGCCATGAAGGCGAAAACTGAAAAAGAAATGGCGCTTAGAAGGGATACAGGAAAACCGACAATAATCGTGCATATGGGCACCTGCGGGATCGCAAACGGAGCAAGAGATGTACTCAACGCTGTCCTTGCTGAGTTAAAAGATCGCAATTTAACAGATATACATGTTACGCAGACAGGATGTCCTGGGTTATGTCATTTAGAACCACTGGTAACAATATCCGAACCGGAAAAACCGCCTTTTGTGTATGGAAAAGTTTCTGTGGAAAACATGAAGAAAATTATTGTGCAGCACGTCATAAATGGCCAACCGATTACCGAATGGCTCATCAATCTAGATAAATAAAAAAGCCTAGGGCTTAGTAAGGAGGATAAAGATGGAGTTCTATCGTTCTCACGTATTGATCTGTACCGGTACCGGCTGTACCTCGTCCAATAGTCGGGCTCTGATCACAGAACTAAGAGCAAAATTAGCCGATAACGGCTTGGAAAAAGAGATACAAGTTATTGAGACCGGTTGCTTTGGTTTTTGTAATTTAGGACCGATTATGGTTGTTTATCCGGAAGGAGTGTTTTACTGCCGCGTTAGCGAAGATGATATTAAGGAAATAGTGCAGGAACACTTCATTAAAGGACGTGTCGTTGAGCGTCTGCTTTATCATGAACCGAATGCGACAGTAAAGACGACCGAATTTAACAACATTGAATTCTTTAAACATCAAAAACGGGTAGCGTTGTCAAACTGCGGCATAATTGATCCGGAAAAAATTGAAGAGTATATTGCCCATGATGGATATTTTGCTTTAGCAAAAGTATTGCATGAAATGAAACCGGTGGATGTAATCGATGAAATTAAAAAGTCGGGCTTAAGAGGGCGTGGCGGTGGTGGCTTCCCGACCGGAATGAAATGGGAATTTGCCCATAAGGCACAAGGGGATCAGAAATATGTAGTCTGTAACGCAGACGAAGGGGACCCCGGAGCTTTTATGGATAGAAGCGTGTTGGAAGGCGATCCTCATGCAGTATTAGAAGCTATGGCCATTGCGGGCTATGCCATTGGCGCTAACCAAGGGCATATTTATGTCAGAGCTGAGTATCCAATTGCCGTAGAAAGATTAAATATCGCCATTAAACAGGCCAAAGAATTAGGCTTATTAGGAAAGAACATTTTTGGCATGGGTTTTGACTTTGATATTGGGATTCGTTTAGGAGCTGGCGCTTTCGTTTGTGGTGAGGAAACAGCTTTGCTTACTTCAGTTGAAGGTAGACGTGGCGAGCCGAGACCGCGGCCTCCTTTCCCTGCTAATGAAGGACTGTGGGCTAAGCCAACCATTATCAATAATGTAGAGACATTTGCCAATGTCACGCGCATAATCAGATATGGTGCCGAATGGTTTGCCTCGATGGGGACAGAAAAGAGTAAGGGGACAAAGGTGTTTGCGCTCGCTGGAAAAATTAAAAATACCGGGCTGATCGAAGTCCCTATGGGGACGACCTTAAGGACCATCATTTATGATATCGGTGGCGGAATATTAAATGATAAAAAATTCAAAGCAGTGCAGATTGGCGGACCATCCGGTGGTTGTATTCCGGCGGAGTTGTTAGATACACCGATTGACTACGACAATTTGATTGCAGCCGGAGCCATGATGGGTTCAGGCGGATTGATTGTTATGGATGAAGATACTTGTATGGTTGATATTGCCCGTTTCTTCTTGGAGTTCACGCAGGACGAATCTTGCGGAAAATGCCCTCCGTGCCGGATCGGAACTAAAAGGATGCTGGAGATTCTCACTAGGATTACGGAAGGAAAAGGAACCCCCGAGGATATCGACAATCTGGAGAATTTGGCTAAAGCGATCAAGAGCTCGGCACTATGCGCGTTAGGGCAAACATCGCCTAACCCGATTTTGAGTACGTTAAAATATTTCCGCCATGAATATGAAGCACACATTTTTGACAAAAAGTGTCCTGCTGGGGTATGTAAATCCATGTTATCTTTTACGATCGACGCGGACAAATGCCGTGGCTGCGGCTTATGTGCCAGAAATTGCCCGGTAAATGCCATCAGTGGGAAAGTAAAAGAGCCATATGTCATTGATGCTGAAAAATGTATCAAATGTGGTGCCTGCATGGAAAAATGTAAATTTGGCGCAGTAGTAAGAAAATAGAAAGATTTATAAAGGAAAGGAGTGCGACCGGATAATGGCAATGTTAAATATTACTATAGATGGTCAACAGATGCAGGTACCGGAAGGGATTACCGTACTGGAAGCTGCACGGAAGGCCGGAATAAAGATACCAACATTATGTTATTTGAAAGATATTAACAAAATAGGCGCATGCCGTATTTGCCTGGTAGAAATTGAAAGAGCCAGAGGCTTACAGCCTTCTTGTATGTATCCTGTCATGGAAGGCATGGTTGTCCGGACCAATACCCCTGCAATCAGAGAGGCTCGGAAAGCAGTCGTTGAGTTGATTCTATCCAATCATCCGATGGAATGCTTGACCTGTGAAAGAAGTACTAATTGTGAATTGCAGGCGTTAGCGAAGCAATTTGGAATTACGGAAGTTCGTTTCCAAGGGGAAAACACTGTATTCCCGAAAGATACCTCTTCTCCGTCAATTGTACGGAACCCGGATAAATGTGTACTTTGCCGTCGCTGTGTCAGTGTTTGTAATAAGGTGCAGGGTGTTGGCGTTTTAGGAATGACGGAGAGAGGCTTTGACAGTATTGCTGCCCCGGCATTTAACCATGAATTAAGTGAAGTTGATTGTGTCTATTGTGGACAGTGCGTGAATGTCTGCCCGGTGGGGGCGTTAACCGAGAAAGATGACACTCAGGCAGTCTGGGATGCGATTAATGATCCGGACAAATTTGTGGTTGTGCAAACAGCGCCGGCCGTTAGAGCCGCTTTGGGTGAGGAATTTGGCTACCCAATCGGGACCTCAGTAACCGGCAGGATGGTGGCTGCACTCAGAAGGCTGGGCTTTGATAAGGTGTTTGATACCGATTTTACCGCAGATTTGACCATCTTGGAAGAAGGGAACGAACTGCTGGAAAGAGTGAAAAACGGTGGGAAATTGCCGCTAATCACTTCTTGCAGCCCGGGTTGGGTAAAATTCTGTGAGCATAATTATCCGGAGTTTTTGGATAACCTGTCTACCGCAAAATCGCCACAGCAGATGTTTGGCGCCTTAGCCAAGACTTATTATGCGAAAAAATGCGGTGTAGATCCGGCGAAGATTTTCTCCGTTTCCATTATGCCTTGTACCGCCAAAAAATTTGAACGGCAGCGCCCCGAACTCAGAGATAGCGGATTTGCCGATGTTGACGCTGTTTTAACCACCAGAGAACTGGCGAAAATGATTAAGGTAGCCGGCATGGACTTTAAAGCTCTTCCTGAGGAGCAGTATGACGAGCCAATGGGTATTTCCACAGGTGCCGGATTACTCTTCGGGGCTACCGGAGGCGTCATGGAGGCAGCACTGCGGACCGTATATGAGGTAGTTACCGGTAAAACACTGAAAAAGTTGGATTTTGTTGACGTCAGAGGCTTAGAAGGGGTCAAAGAAGCTAGCGTGGAGTTAGCTCCATTAGGCACTGTGAAGGTTGCGGTAGCGCATGGGCTGAGCAATGCCAGAAAAGTGCTTGAAAAGGTGAAAGTCGGCGAAGCTGACTACCAGTTCATTGAAATAATGGCTTGTCCCGGTGGTTGCGTGGGCGGCGGCGGACAGCCAATCGTCAGTGCACCGACCAGAATGGACCTGGAGGAAGACTATCGCGCTTTAAGAGCTAAAGCGATTTATGAGGAAGACAAGGGGATGCCCATGAGAAAGTCTCATGAAAATCCGGCCGTAAAAGCACTTTACGAAGAATTCCTCGTGAAACCGCTGGGTGAAAAATCTCATCATTTATTGCATACTCATTACACTCCCAGAGTTAAAAATCAGGCTTTGGCCGATGCGTTATCCAACAGGCGGTGAGCATATTGCCCGCCTCGTTGAAACGCGCGCAGAGGTAAGAAATATTTCTACAATCGAAAGATTTTCTACTGATGCGTTATAGCATACGTTTAGAAGAAAGCTGGTTAAATCTAGTTCTTACGGGTTAACCAGCTTTCCTTTTTTTATTACGGAAGAAAAGATAATTTGTATTTTACTGTTTATTTTTTGGTGAAAAATAGTTATTATAAGGAAAGGAATCTTTTTTGGCTTATATGGTAAAATAAAGAGAATAGGTGGAGGTAAGGAGATGGAGACAGTATTAAATCTTATTAGCAGTAATATTTCTTTATTCGTTTTGATCATGATCGGACTATTTTTATTAACGGTAATCTTATTTTTTGTAATTGTGCTTCGCTTGTATAAAAGTTTACAAAAATATAAAGGATTACTGCGCGGGACAGAGGGAAAAAATCTGGAGCAAATCCTTGTAGAAAAGGGCAGAGTCATGGAGCATATCTTGCTCGAAATGGACATTATCAGAGACAGTGCGAAAACTGCTGAGGAAAACAGTAAAAACAGTATTCAAAAGGTTGGGCTGGTACGCTACAATGCGTTTGAGGATACTGGGGGAGATCTAAGTTTTGCGTTGGCTCTTTTAAACAGTGAAGCCGATGGAGTTGTGTTATCCGGTATTTTTAGCCAAGAGGATTCCCGCACATATTGTAAGCCTGTGTGCAGAGGCGAATCGAAGCACCAGCTTTCCAAGGAAGAAAGAAAGGCAATTGCCCAGGCACTTAAACATAAGTTTGAAGATTAAGGCTGAGGGGGTCCTTCATTAGGCAGGAATTTTTGCCAAAGAGACAGAATACTATTAAAGTTGGGAATGTATTGCCGTGAAACTAAGAAATCTGATTAAGCTATTTCCGCCTGGACAGGTTAAGGTATTTAAAAAATTTTGTCTGCCCAGGTGGGTAGTAACATTTGGGGTGTTGCTGGCTGGAAGCACGCTGATCATCGCCGCTTGTTATTCGTGTAGTTTGGTACAGCGGCAGAACCCTGTGGAGAAAAACGGTACTGCATCAAAAATGCGGGCTATTCAGACAACAGAGGATGAGGCTACAAAGGAAGAAACACAAGAGGGAGTAACAACAAAGGAAGAAACAGCAGAAGATGGGGCAATAAAGGATGAAGCGACAGAGGAAGAGGCTACAAAGCCTGCCGAAGAGCAGGTAGCTTTATCGAAACTAGAGCAGAAAACTATGCAAAAGTTTGACCTAATAACAAGCGATAATATAGCGAAGTGGAAAAACCGTCAAATAGCGCCAAGCGATACAACATATACATATATTGGGACGTGGTTATTTGAACCCTCATTGGCCCAGGATAGGATGAAGAACAAGACTTTACGCGAGGGGGCAGCTATCGGTGAAAAGCGCATTGTCGGAAAAATAAAGAAACAGTTTCAAAAAATCTTTGTAAGTATATCTGAGCAAACGTTAGCTCTAAAACGGCTGCATATGGATACGGAAACACGGCTTACTTTGGAGGAAGCGTTGCCTAATGCCTGGCCGATTAAAGGGGCGAGGGTTACTTCACGCTTTGGTTGGCGCAGAAATCCTTTTACGCATCGGGGAAGTGAGTATCATCGGGGAATGGACTTAGCTGCGGCGAACCGCACACCTGTCCGAGCGGCGGGGGCCGGAGTGGTTACATTTGCCGGATACAAATCAGCTTGGGGAAATGTGGTCATCATCTCGCATGGGCATGGTTACGTTAGTCAATATGCGCATAATTCACGCATATTAGTGAGAAAAGGCGAACGAGTCACCAGAGGGAAGATTATTGCCAGGGTTGGGCAAAGCGGACGCGCCACGGGTCCACATCTTCATTTTGGGGTATCAAAAGACGGTAAATGGATTGATCCGTTAACGACTTTAAAAAAATAAGATTGCAGAGGAGGAGGGCATGTAATGTTTAACAAGAAGGCAAAAATTGAGGTAAACATGGAAAAGATAGAAACCGTATTGGGCAAAGGCACTTATTGTGAAGGGGTGCTGACCGCTTCCGGGTCTATTCGTGTGGATGGGGATTTTAAAGGAGAAATAAAAACAGCCGGTGATTTGGTCGTGGGTGAAGATGGGAAGGTAGAAGCAAAGGTAAGTGCGCGTAATGTCTATTTGGCAGGCTGTTTAAATGGTAACCTTCAGGCTGAGGGTAAACTGGAAATTACGGTAACCGGTAAAATGACCGGTGATATAGTCGTGGGTGATTTGATTATTGATGAAGGCGCGTTCTTTAACGGCAGTTGCAATATGCAAAATAACAATTGCAAGATGCAGATCGGGGAAGAGGCGCAGCCGCAGGAGTTTGCTGAGCAACCGCAAAATTGCGCAGAGCAGCCGTCCCAGGAAGAGCAATTTAATCAATAATTTTACGGAGCGCCAGAAAAATACTGTTCGCAATTATTTGGGACATTTTCAGTACAATGTGTAAGCGGGTATTTTGTAAAATTTGCAGTTCCATAAAACCACAGACATTCACGATTCCCGTTATTCCGATATCCCCGATTTCGGGAAGCCGTTTTTTGACGGCAGAACCGGGTTTTAAAGGGCCGGGATGGAAAACAATTGTTCCGATACTGGAAAAATGGCCGAGACAAGCATCAACGGCAATAAGAGGGTGTTCGTCTATTTTGGGAGTAAGTACGGACAGTGTCTCCGGCAGATTGACCGCGTGGACCGGGTATTCTACGGTACCGAAAACTTCGATGCCTAAGCCTCTTAGCAGGGTTTGTAAGCGCCAACCGGTCAGGGGCCCTAAACTATCTCCCGTCGCGCGGTCAGTGCCAATACAGCAAATAATAGGGGCTTTTTTCTTGCCGGTATTGTTGAGAAAATGTTCCAGTTGATCGGATAATTTCAGAACGGCCAGAGGATTGTCCATATGGATGCGAGCCGCCTTGATAGTATACCACCTCCGTTTAACCCGGAAATGAGCAGTGAAGTTAGGTCAAAGGTAGTATAGACAAAAACAGGGGAAAAAAATCAGGTTTGACGAGTGACCGCATGGATAAATCGTTTCCTCAAACATAAGATGAGAATAGAACAAATAAATGGTTTGAGGGAAGCTGATGGAGCAAGGGAAGATAACCCTCTGGCAGGTCGCTTTAACCTATATCGGTGCTGTGGTAGGGGCAGGGTTTGCTTCGGGACAAGAGCTCCTCAAGTTTTTTGTGGTCTTTGGCCAGTCCGGAATTATTGGAGCGGCTCTTTCTGGCTTTTTTTTCGGGTTTTTTGGGCTACTGGTTATCAGAATGGCCGCTCGTGAAAAAATGACGGGTTACTACGATTTATTGCGTTTTCTTTTTGGCAAAAGATTAGCCGTAGTCTTTGACGGCGTAACGACCGTCTTGCTTTTTCTCTCCTTGGCGATTATGCTGGTGGCTGGGAGCAGTTTATTTCAACAGTTGTGGGGAATGCCCCTTTGGCTTGGTTATTTATGCACCTTAGCCCTAGTATATTTCGCTTTATTAGCAGATTTAAGCGGCGTATTATGGCTGAATACGGTGTTGCTTCCGGGGTTGATTATACTTACTTTAGCAACCGCTTTGTTGAGCTTATCGAGCGGTGGGAGCACATTTGGAGCAGGGCAAGTTGTCGAAACGGGTAGATTGACTTCGGTGGCCTTGACCGCTGCGGATCTGAATTTCATAGGGAGCCATTGGTTGTGGGCGGTAGGTCTATATGTCTCCTATAATTTTGTTTTAGGAGCAGTCATTCTCTCTTCGTTGGGGCATACTGCGGCAAAAGGGGGAAAAGCAGGAGTAGTCTTCGGTGGACTTATCTTAGGTTTGCTGGCGGCGGTAATTAGTTTGGCTCTCTTGAAGCAAGATGCCGTGCAAACGGGAGAGGCGATGCCGATGCTTGTCTTAGCGGTGAAGCTTCATCCATGGATGGGCGGGGCCTATTCCTTAGCGCTTTGGGTGGCCATAATCACTACGGCGTTAGCGATTGGGCTCGGACTGTTAAAACGTGTCCAACGATTTTGTGACTGGTCTCGGGCACGATGCCTTTTGCTCATTTTTCTCCCGACGTTTCCTTTCGTTTTTTGGTCATTTCCCCAGATGGTCGCAATTATTTACCCT
>CAZVLC010000021.1:0-11237 GCA_964627885.1 uncultured Peptococcaceae bacterium | reverse complement strand
ATCTTCATCATCTACATCTTCATCTGTGTCAGCATCTTCGTCTTCTTCATCATCGCCGATGTCGATTTCCCCGGTTTCCTCGTCATAGTCTACTTTTTCGCCTAAAGACTGAGCAACAAATCTCAAAGGCACAAAGGTCCGGTTGCTAATGATTTCAGGCGGTACATCCAACTCAATAATATTTAATTATTTGAGTGCTAAACCTGTTCCGGATAGTCCTCCAAAACGTACTGGGCGATATTCACGGAGTGGTCGCCGATCCGCTCCAAATTACTGAGAATATCCAGGTAAATCGCCCCGGCATCACCATTACAAATTCCTTCGTTCAGTCTCGTAATATGCGCCCGGCGGAACACTTTTTCCATCTCATCTATATCATCATCACTGGCAACAACCTTCTTCGCCAGTTCGGTATCATTTGCCTCCAAAGATTTCATGGCATTCTCAAAAGTATCTTTCGTTTTATCGACCATTTTTCTTAAATCAGTCATTGCTTCCTTCGAAAAATGAATACCCTTTTTAATCCGCGATTGCGTTAATTCCACAATATTCTCCGTATGGTCTCCAACTCTTTCAATATCGTTCACCGCCTGTATATAAGTATAAGCTAGCGCGGAATCTAACTTGGACACCTTTTTCTCCATTATTTTCACAATATAATCCGGTATTTCCTGTTCCAGTTTATCGATCGTTATCTCCAACTGGGCAGTTTTTTCCGCCTCCTTATCCAGCTCCGTAAAGAAATAGGCAATTGCATGTTCCATGGATTCCTTGGCCATTTCCCCCATCCGTAACACTTCGCGTCCCGCCTGCCCCAAGGCTACTGCCGGATTGCTTAATAAACGCGGCTCCAGATATTTCGGCCCCGTTTCCACAACCGGATCATCTCCGGGAAACAGCTTGGTCACTAATGTGGCTAACGCCCCCACAAAAGGCAACTGAATCAGCGTATTGCTGATATTAAAAACGCCGTGAGTCTGCGCGATCTGCATCTTGATATTTAACGTCTCCCATGACCCTTCAAAACCGGGGAGCAGAACGTAAAAATAGTCAGTAAAAAGACGGACCATCACGGGAAATATCCCAAAGATAAAGAGCGGGAGAAAAATCAGCGTCCCGATCACATTAAACAGGCAGTGCGTTAATGCTGCCCTTTTTGCCGTTACAGACGTGCCTATTGACGCAATCAAAGCCGTTACCGTTGTCCCGATATTGTCACCAAAAAGAATGGGCACTGCTTGCAGATAGGTGATCGCCCCCTGATTGGCCAGCTCCTGCAATACCCCGATCGTCGCGGCACTGCTTTGCACAATGCCGGTAAAGGCCATGCCAATGAGTACCCCCAAGAGCGAATTGTTTTCCACGCCAATCATCGCCCGAGAAAAGATCTCCATATCCTTCAACGGTTTCAGCCCTTCACCCATGATATCCATTCCATAAAAGAGCAAACCAAAGCCAAATAAGAACTGCCCAATATTCGTAAACCTTTTATCTTTGAAAAAGAACATGAAAATAACGCCTAACGCTGCAATAGGTAGTGCATAAGCCTCTAATTGGAACCCAATTAGGTAAGCCGTCATTGTAGTCCCGATGTTGGCCCCCATAATCACCCCAATGGCCTGGCGCAATGTCAGCAGCCCAGAGTTTACCAGCCCTATCGTTAAAACAGTGGTGGCGGAACTACTCTGGATGGTCGCCGTCACGATAATGCCTGAGAGCACCCCACGCAACGGGGTTCTTGTCCCCTTTTCCAGAAAAGAGCGCATCCGGTCCCCCGCCACATTTTGCAGTGCATCGGACATATACTTGATCGCAAATAAAAAGAACGCCAAGCCTCCTAACGACATGAAAATCATCTGTTGGTAATCAATTTCCATACTTAATCTCCTTTACCCTTACTTTTTCATTGCTGCGAAAAAGCTTTCCTTCAGTATCGTACTACTTTTTCTTGAGAATGAACAGGCATTTTCTGTTGATTTAACTTTAACTTTACAAGGATTTTACACAAAAAAATACTCCTCTCATTTTGATGCAAGAGAAGTATCTAGTAGAACCTTAAACCCTTAACTCTATTTTGCATATACTAAAGTGAGATTATTCAACAAAGAGATGAGGTGATCAAATGGCCCCTGCCAATATGCTCATTCGCATTAACTTACGGGAAAGAAAACTCTATCTGTATGAGCGCGAAAGGCTTTTAAATGGCTTTCCCATTGCCATCGGTAAACCAAGTACTCCTTCCCCGGTCGGGTCGTGGACCATCGCAAATAAAAAGATCCTGGATGGCAAAATGGTTTACGGCACGCGCTGGATGGGACTGAGTAAGCCGACCTATGGAATTCATGGTACCAACAATCCCGGTTCAATTGGCAAAGCCGTCTCGCTAGGCTGTATCCGCCTGCACAATCAAAATATTGAAAGCATCTTCCCCCTGGTAACCATCGGTACCCCGGTAGAAGTTTTTTAACGCTATACCTACTTATTAAGGCGTAACGCTGATTCGTGGCTCTCCTGCCTTTACCTTACCGACGATCTTGGCCTCAGCAATCCCGACATTCTGGAGCATACTTAGCAGTTGTTCCGATTTAGCACTCGGTACTGAAAGCAAAAGCCCTCCTGAAGTAATCGGATCAGCCAAAATATTTTTATCAACCATCTCCATCCCGCTGAAAAAGTCCGTGTTTTTCGCCATATACTCCAGATTAGCCCAATTCCCTCCGGCAATATATCCTTGCAAAGCCAGCTCCCTTGCCCCTGCAATCACCGGTACTGCTTGAAGGCTAAGCTCAACCCGCACATGACTGGCCTGAGCCAGCTCCCATGTATGACCTAACAACCCAAACCCGGTGATATCCGTACAGGCATTAATCCCCACTTCTCTGGCTGCGTAGGCTGCCTTTTGGTTTAACTGCGCCATTACTTCGATTACCCTTTTTTCGACCGAGGCCGGAACAACATGCTGCATAATGATGTTCCCCTCATGGTCCTTTTTCTTACGCAGCGCCGAAGTAATAATCCCTACTCCCAGTGGTTTCGTCAGGATTAAATCATCACCGGGGTAAGCTCCGGCATTAGACCAAATCTCATCCGGATGGGCAAGTCCCGTCACGGCCAGCCCGTATTTGGGTTCATTATCCTGGATACTATGCCCGCCCATGAGTACAGCACCGGCTTCAGCAATCTTATCCGAACCGCCCCGTAGAATCTCGGATAACACCGCCGCCGGAAGAACATCTATAGGGAACGCGACAATATTCATCGCGGTGAGCGGAGTCCCACCCATGGCGTAAACATCACTGAGCGCATTAGCCGCGGCAATTGCTCCATAACAATACGGATCGTCTACCACCGGTGTGAAAAAATCCACGGTCTGAATCAGTGCCGTATTATCACTCAGCTTATAAACACCGGCATCATCCGCGTTTTCCATCCCCACCAAGAGCCGCGGGTTATTTTTTGCCTTATCCGAAAGATGACACAAAACTTGTGTCAGGTCACCGGGACCAATCTTCGCCGCTCACCCGGCTTTTGTCGAATAGGCAGTAAGATATACTCCCATCTTCCCACCCCCAAGTAAAATAGCATTACTGCAAATTATTCTGTAAAAGCTCTTTGATTCCTGCGATGATGCTTTCTTCGTCACCCGGCAATAATGTCCTCAAATCCAAAATATACTTATCCTTTAGAATATAACCCAGAATAGGCACGGCGGAACGGGTTCGGAAAGCCGTCTCAACCTCTGCCGCCGAGAGTCCCAGGAAATTGAGCGACAAACCCATCGAAGGGATTTCCTGTCCGGGGAGACTCCCTCCCCCCATTTGGGCGGCTGTTGTCTCTATCAAAATCTCCACCCGTTCACTCTCCGCCGCTAGCGCTACCCGAATCTTTTCCCCTTTGGCTTTTAATTCCGCCGGCGAAACAGTGAGCATCGCGTAAACCGGTAGATTTTGCATGACTGATTCCGGCCGCAAATACTCGCGTAAGGTTGCTTCTAAAGCCGCTACGGTAAATTTATCAATTCTTAAAGCCCGGGTCAGTTGATTGTGTTTCATCCGTGTTAAGTACTCCGTTTTTCCAACAATCATCCCGGCCTGCGGTCCGCCTAACAGCTTGTCCCCGCTAAAGGTCACAATATCGGCTCCCGCTCGCAGAACCTCGCCAATCGTTGGCTCGTCCTTTAGTCCGTAAACACTTAAATCTAATAATGCGCCGCTGCCCAGATCCTCCACAAAAGGGATCCCTTTCTTCTGCGCAAGTTTAACCAGGTCCTCCCTGCTTACGGCGCTGGTAAAACCCATGATCCGGTAATTGCTGGTATGCACCTTGAGAATCAGCGCGGTATTTTCGTTAATTGCCTCACTGTAATCGTTCAGATGAGTCCGATTAGTGGTCCCCACCTCCACCAGCTTCACGCCACCTAATTTTAAAACCTCCGGAATCCGAAAAGATCCGCCAATCTCTACTAATTCCCCGCGGGAGACAATGACCTCCTTGCCGGAGGCCAAAGTATGCAAGACCAATAGTATCGCCGCGGCATTATTATTCACCACCATGGCGCTTTCCGCTCCGGTCAGTTTTTGCAGAAGGTCCTCCACATGAGCATACCTTTCCCCCCGGCTGCCCTTCTCTAAATCATATTCCAAATTGGTATAACCGGAAGCCGCTCGTTCCAGCGCTTTTCTGGCTTGTGGACAGACTAAACTCCGTCCTAAATTTGTATGTAAAATTATGCCCGTTCCATTAACTACTCTTTGATAATGCGGTGCCCACAGTTTTTCCAAATGGGCTTCGATTTCGCGGCTTAGACCCAGTAATTCCGGGGTCGCTACCAGTGTCCGTCCGTCCTGGGATAGCTCTGTCAGCCGTTTCCGCCATTTTTCCAGGATATTTCCCGCCGCTTCCGCCACAAGATTATGCCCATACTTGGCAGCCAACGCTTGCCCCTCCGGCGAATTCAACAACACATGCACCGCCGGTAATTGTCTTAAACGCGCATTAAGCTTATCTGCCACTTTAATTCCACCTTCTTCCTCCATCTGCTTCCATTCTAATGTTTAATTCCAGCAAATTCAAGGGGCTCTTTTTGCTCGTCTCATCTTTTTACTTGGCTCCGAACGCGTTTTGCCAAACTTCCACAATCTTCAAAGCTGGTTTGATCCGTACCACTTTGCTATGTAATTCTTCCTGCTTAATTTGTGTGGCCAAATCTTCCTGCACCCGGATATTTTGCCCACCATTAACCACACAGAGCGGGGGGAAAAGAATGCACCACCAGTTGGCCCCTTTTCCCTCACCGATAATTATGCGGACGGCTTCATATTTTCCCGCCGGAAGCGTGAATGTGCCATAAGTTTTCCGGGGAAAATTAAAGTCCCCATAAACTGCTTGCACCGGATATGCATAGCCTTCCTCTCCAATATACTCACCGGCTACTTTCTCCAAATAATTTAACCGCTTTAATAAAATAGTGCGCGATTCCTCCAGGCTCTGCGATTCCTTAAACTCTTCCCGCATTGCTGTAATAATCCGGTCCCTCACTCGATATTTCAAATCCTGATCTGTCGGCGTATCACTATTGGCTAAAATATGCAGCCGAATAAAGGGCGGTGTTTGGACCTCGACCATAAACTGTCCCAAAAGGCATAATACGAAAATAAAGATAAACGAAAAACCGGCAAATTCTTTTTTCATTCTTCCAATTCCTCCTGGCTTTCCAACTGCTTTCTAATCACAGTATTGCCCAGAAGAAAAATTTTTAATCATTCTTCTTTTCAAAACTCACCACCCATTCCCCAAATATTTTGTCAATTAATAAAATTCGTGCTATAATCAGATTAGTGCTAAGGCTTGTTAAAAGTAGCATACAGCTTTTTTATGTACAAGTCAGCCTATGTTCAGGAAGTGAAATTGTGAACCAAAGTGAAAAAACAGAAAAAAGGATTTTGCAAATATCTTTAGCCGCAAGCGTTGCCTTTGTAATAGTCGAGTTTTTTATGGCTATCTGGATTAAATCACATACTGTCTTAATGGACACGGCATTTGATGCCTCGGAATTAGTGATAATTGCAGTTTCTATCTTATTAACCCCCTTACTCTACAAACCGGTAACAGAAAAACGGCCTTTTGGATACGCCCAATGCGAAAGTCTCTTCATTGTGGTAAAAGGATTTATGCTTGTTGCTGTAACGATAAGCTTAATTATCAATAATATTCAAGTAATAATTAGCGGAGGCAACCATATTAACGCCTCCATTGTTTCTTTATTTGAGTTATCATTATCTGCCTTATGCTTTGTTGTTTTATTAGTGCTTAAACATTACGGCGGTCACCTGGACTCCCCGCTGATCAGGGCAGAGCTTTATAGCTGGAAAGTAGATGTTGTTTACGGAATAGGAGTTTCCGTTGCTTTCTTAATTCCGCTGCTGCTAGAAGCTTCTTCGTTCATGTGGCTCTTACCTTATTTTGACCAAATCGTCGCTATTACTTTAGCGATCCTTATGCTACCGACACCAATCAAAATGGTCATAACTTCTTCAAAAGATCTTCTGCTGTTTGCCCCTAATGAAGAAGCCTTACACAATATTAAAAAAATCGTTGAGCCGATTTGCGAGGAAAAAAACTGCGAAATAGAATTTATAGACCTTATGCAAACCGGTCGAAAAACCTGGATAGACATCACCTTAAAAAGCGGGCAGGAATACTGGCGTATCTCTGAACTAAAAGATATGCATAAGAAAATAATGGCGGGGCTAAACACACAGTTTGGGGATGTTTCATTAGAGCTTATCCCCTCAATGGATGATTAGAAAACCCGAGGCGAAAAGCCTCGGGTCTTTTATTACTGCCCAACTTACCTCTTCTTTTAACCCATCCCAGAAGGACAAGGGATGTTAATCACGCGTCCCACAAAAATGATGTTGGGATTAGTAATCTGTGGGTTCACCGCCAAAATCTCCTGCACGGTAACTCCGAACTTTCTGGCAATGGAGGATAAAGTATCTCCTTTTTGAATCGTGTACTCTTGAGCAATTGTGCCCGGCGGACAGATCGGTTCAACTTCCGCTCCTCGCACAGCCACAACGACCGTGATTTCATCTGTTTCGGTAACCTTCGCCCTGATTTCAAGTACGGCGGTCTGTCTCCAGTTGGTGGTCGGTGTTGTCTCTTTCGCTTCGACATTCACAAATTCGATTCTGCCGGAAACGTCTACCACATCATCTTTCTGTGCCCCTTCAAGCGGAATAAATTCGGTAAAGGGTTCTTCCACCGTTAATTCACGTAATTGGTCATCCACGGCCGAAACATAATAGACTTGTTTGTGCAATACCCCTTTGACAATGACCTTGTTCGGAATCGCTTCGCCTTCCAAATCACGCAGTTCCGCATCAACCTTGGCTACCTTACGGGCCGGTGTCGGCGTAATTATATCGGCCAGAATATTAACTTGCCGTCTGCCCACCCCAATCGCACTTTCCACCTTCAATGTTCTGGTGTCAACCTCTGCACCCGCTACAGCCGTGACAATACTGATGGTGATCCGGTCGGTGACTTTCGCGGTTACCCGCAAAACAACCGTTTCCTTCACAAATTTCCGGCCATTGCGGGTAACCAGTTCATTATCCACATACTCAATTCGAATGTCCGTGGTTACCGAGGCCCCTTCGCGAGCACCCTCTACCGGTACAAAGACACTAAAGGGAATATCGGCTGAAGTTTCTTTAACCTCTCCGCTGGGGTCAATGACATAAAAAATCTGTTTGTGTAATTTCCCTTTCACAATGACCTTACCCGGGAGCACTTTTTCTTCCACATCACGGATTTCCGCATCAATGTTTTTGAGCTTTCTTGTTTCAATTGGCAACTCAATAAAATTATCACTGAGGTTAAATTGCTCCATGCCCGACCCGATCACGTTATCAATGGTAATTGTCTCAAAAGAAGGCGTGATCCCTGTCCCGGAAACTCCTGTCACTACCTCAATTTCCACCATTTCGATGACCTTAGCCCTGATTCGCAGGATGCAGGTCTGTTGGAAAACGCGATGACAATTTTCATCTCCCGCCATATCCACGGCTTCCACATCGCAATATTCGATGTCTATCGTAACTTTGGCTTCCATATCGGGAGCGGCTCCTTCAATGTGGACAAACTCCGTGATTTTTTCATCGGGGACCGTGAATTCTTGAACATCTCCGGTAATGCATTCAACATAATAAATCTGTTTATGCAGGTTGGCCTCGATAATAATCTTATCATCGATGATTTTATATTCCACATCATTGATCTTGGAATCGACACTTTCGATCTTTTTCGCCAAGACAGGCAGCGTAATATCCCTGACTACATTGACCTGCTTCATGGCTTCTCCAATCACGTTTTCTACCTTCAGGGTTCGGGTCGTAACTGAAATATCAGCCATAATCTCGAAACCTCCTTTCCTTTTTATATCAATTCACTTAAGTATATGCGTGATTTCCAAATTTGTTCATTGTTTTTTCTTTCTACCCATATCGTATGAACAACGGACGCTATTTGTGCTTCTTATTAGGCTAATCCAAGGCAACAAAAAATAGCACCATCCTATGCCAGACACTGCTAAACACAAACATAGGTGATGCTATTATTTTTCACTGCTATTGCGTATCCTAGTGCCCACACTCATCTTGATGCTGATGCTCATGACAAACCGACCCTGTCGATTCTAAAGTACCCTGCAGATAGCTTTTCACGGCAGCTCGGGCTGAGCCGCTCACCCCGATGATGACCTCGATCCCTTTTTCGTTAAAAATGTCAATTGCTCCTCCCCCCATGCCTCCGGAAATAACCGTCCCTACCCCCAAGTCATTGAGAAAATTGGGTAAAAAACCGGGGCGATGCCCGGGATTAGGAATAGCCTCTTCCCGAATTATTTCCCCACCGGCCGTTTCATAAATCAGGAATCCCTCACAATGCCCGAAATGTTCCGTCACCATTTCCCCTTCTACCGCAACCGCTATTTTACTCATTGTCCTCTCCCTCCCTTCTTTCTAATTTCTGTGTAGTTTCATCTAATAAGTCATTTTCGAAAAGCTCAATTAAGCCTTGATCGCAGGCTTCGGCAATTCTGGTGTCCACAGGTAACTTCGCTAAAACTTGCAGACCGTTATTCTCGGCAATCTCCTCAATATGACTTTCCCCAAACAACTTAATTTCTTTATTACAATCCGGACATTTCACATAAGACATGTTTTCAATGAGGCCAATAATTGGAATGTTCATCATTTTGGCCATGTTGACTGCTTTTGAAACAATCATGGAAACTAATTCCTGCGGGGAAGCCACGATAATTATTCCGTCAACAGGAATAGACTGAAAAACGGTCAACGGCACATCACCTGTGCCCGGTGGCATATCAATAAACATGAAATCTACATCACCCCAAATAACCTCTTGCCAAAACTGTTTGACCGTATTGGCGATGAGTGGTCCTCGCCATACAACCGGGTCCGTATCCTTTTCCAGCAATAAATTAACCGACATCACCTTAATCTGCGTTTTTGTTTCCACCGGGAATAAGCCTAACTCGCTGCCGGTCGCTTTCTCCCGTATCCCAAAGGCTTTAGGAATCGACGGCCCGGTAATGTCCGCATCAAGAATTGCCGTCCTGTACCCTTTCCGATTCATGGAGACCGCCAGCATTGAGGTCACCAGTGATTTTCCCACCCCTCCTTTTCCGCTGACAACCCCGATCACTTTTTTAATCTTACTTAATTCATGCGGTTTTTCACTCATTCTACTTTTCTCCTTACTTTTTCAAAATTCAAGATCTGTTCGTCTTGTTCATTATTCAGTGTAATAATTCCATTGTTTTGGTATAAACCTCGCTAACCGCGCAACCGGCCGGACAATCGAACTCGATAATACTTTGCCCATTATTAATCGCTTTTACTGTCTGAGGATCAAACGGTATCCGCCCCACAAAAGGTAACGCCATTTTCTGACAAAGTGCTTCGATTTTTTGGGCAATTTCCGGATTAGTATCATATTTATTAATGCATACAGCCACCCGCGTTTGTAGTTTTCGGGCTGTTTCAATAATCCGCTTTAGATCACTAAGCCCCGAAAGAGAAGGCTCCGCCACTAACAAAGCTAAATTTACTCCGCTCAAAGAGGCAATAACCGGGCAACCAATCCCCGGAGAACCATCAATAATCGCGAGCTCCGTCTCGGGCAATGGCGCGGCGAGATAGGTGACCGCAGCTGCCGTCATTTGTTTTTTTACTTCCGTCACCAGTTTTCCGGAAGTTCCGCTGCCCATTTTTAACTGAGCCGTGGAAAATACTGCATCATCATTATCATGATGATCATTATCCTCCTCCACATACAGCTTTAGCTGCCCGGCAGCGGCCGGCTTCATGGTGATGGCCTTGGCCGGACAGATGGCGGCACATACCCCACAGCCTTCGCAAGCAAAAGGATTTACCCGGTATTCCTCCCCCGCCTCAATGGCTTCGAAGCGACAATGCTCACGGCACAAAGCACACCGGCTACACAGAGCTGGATTTATTTCCGCCTTAGGTAAACCAAAATAATCCGAATATCTGGCAAGCGCCATTTTCTTCGTTACCAAATGTAAGTTAGGGGCATCAACATCACAATCAGCAAAAACTCTGGCCTGCGCCAGCCGAATAAAAGCACCGGCGATGGTAGTTTTTCCCGTTCCGCCTTTACCGCTAAGGATTAAGAGCTCTTTCATTGCTGCACCTCCCTGGTAATGGCTTGCAGAAGCTCCCCAAAAAGCTGCCGATACTTTTCCTGTTCCCGTGCCAAGAGCCGACCGTTGGAATTAAGCGTACCTATCTCCTGCTCAAAAGGTATCCTCCCCAGAATCTTAATCCCATTCTGCTTACAATATTCCTCTGCCGGATTTTTCCCGGGTAAACATTTGTTCAGTACTGCACCATGAGGTTTCTTCAGCAGTCTGACCAGTTCATGAACCATTCCGAAATTGTGTACCCCAAAGAGAGTAGGTTCGGCAACCAGCACACAATAGTCTGCCTCCTTGATGCTCTCCATCACCAGACAAGCACTGCCGGGAGGACAATCAAGCACAATGGTTTCCGCTGTTTTGCCCCCGTTTCTATTCCTTAAAAGCTGTTTAATCAGCGGAACCCCGGAAGCTTCCCCCGTATTTAAAAAACCGGTGCTTACCTGCACATTTCTCGATATACCGTGTTGCACCTCACCGATAATTTTGT
>CAZVLC010000020.1:0-11706 GCA_964627885.1 uncultured Peptococcaceae bacterium | reverse complement strand
GTACCAATGCCCCGCGCTATTTCTCGCACAGCCTGAACATGAGCCGAGCCCAGCGGGACTTTTTTCAGGGCAAGCATTTCCACGGTAATCATTGTCTTCGCCGGGATATTGCGTGTAACAACCACTACCGTTTCTGTCCGAGCCTCCGAAGCAGTTTTCTCCACCTTCGCTAGAAAGTCATACACAAAATAACTGGTTAACAAGCCAAAGATTAGTGCCGCTGCATAAACCCCTTTGTTTTTCAAGCAAATCTCCTCCCCCGCTGGCATTTGTCTTACTAATAGCTTAAATGTGTGCTATAAATTCCGTAATCGGCATCCGCATTATTGGTAAGTTCCCCCGGTAAACAAGTACGTACGAATTTACCCCAAACATTATTCTGATTACCCTGTCCGTCTACTCCTTCCAGGAAAAACATCGCAAAACCTTTGATAACCAGCTTCCCATTGGGGGAGTTGGCCGCCACCGGAACCTTTACTAACCGCGGACAATCTGGGGCAAAATGCCCACTGGTACAAGCCGGAGTATGTTTACACTGACTAAGCCGGTAATTCACCCCGCGCGTGGTCGGGCCCGACATATTACCGTTCTTGGGTTCTAATTCATCGCCAATACTCAACCAGCCTTGATAGCCATATTTAAGATCATCCTCATAATCAGAGGCTCCATTGCCGCTTAAACGGACGGCCCCAAACCAACCTGAATGTTGCGCTCCGCCCGGCGCCCCATTCCCCGCACCTGCTTTTAACAAGTATTCTTCGTTATAAACAAGTTCCTGCTCCTGTATACAAAAAGGGGCGGCGCCCCATACGGAAGAAACAATTCCTAATTCGGCGCCGGCCGCTCGCTGTAAATCTACGGAGGAAATTCCTAACACCGGAGCAAAAGAATACTCTACATATCTTTTAGCCTGCACGTTGATACCATGCCCATCATCCGTGATCTCAACTTGCAGATCATCCGGAGCCACCCCGTTCTTAGCCGCATAATCTAGTGCTAATTGATATGCTTGCGCCGGGGAATCGGGCAGAGCCTGGCTCCCGGCTAAGGCCGCCGCATCAATTGCGTTGGAAATCCGCGCATCCTGCAAATAAGCAAGGCCCACGTCAAATACCAATGCCGTAAAGCCAAGCAGTACCGTAAAAGCTGTCGCAAACAGCACGATTACCGACCCATTTTCATTTTTGAGCACTTTTTTGAGCACCTTTTTTAGTTTGCGCGGCAATGATTTCATATTCATCCAACTCTCCTTTGCCTTCCCTACTCTAAGCGCATCACGGAACTTCCTTTTACAGTTAAGGGATTCCCGGTAATACTGGAAATAATGGGCATATAAAGAGTAACCGCATAGCTCACGTCAACCTGAATATCGTTGCCCCCGCCGGCCATTGTACGAACAGTATTAATCGTTAGTTTGGTTGGATTGGACGCGTCATATAGGGTAGCCGCGGTTTTTGTTCGAATCCGCTCGATAATTTCGCTGTCCGTAGCTCCTACGGCCCCAAACCTCGCCGCATCCCTTGCACTGTGTGTTACTACTAACCCGGCACTCATAATCCGGCCATACTCAATTATCCCAAATAAAAGCAATAACAGAATGGGAAGAACCAGGGCCAATTCTACCAAAGCCTGTCCTTGCTCGTTCATTTTCCATTTTCCGATTAACACAATAGTTCACCTGCCAAGCAAAGAAAACTTCCCAAGGCAATCGCCACCCCGTAAGGTATGGCCGCTTCCCCATTTTCCTCCAATTGGCCGACGTTCCAAATACGGAAACAAGAAAATAGAAAAAGCTTCAAAGCTCCTCCTATTTTCCCCACAGTATGCCTTAATTGTTTCTTTTTCCATAGACACAAAATAGCAAATAGCCCCCCAAGCAATGCTCCGCATAAAAAGGTCTGAAAAGCAAAAAACGCCCCTTTAAACGAGCCCACTACTGCCAAAAGTTTTACATCTCCCGCTCCGATACCGCCTAAAACAAATGGAAGAAGCAACAGCCCCATTCCGGCGAGGGTCCCCTTAAACCAAAAAAGCGCGCCCGCTCCCCCCTGCCCAACAAAATGCAATAAAAATGCAAGCACAGCAGCGGGAAACAACACCGCATTCAAGATCTTGCGCTGTTTCAGATCCGTATAGCAACAAAAAAATAAAGTAAGCACCAACAGCACATCTACGATGATCACCGGCACCCTCACGGAATTCACCCCCTTTAAAAGAGGCAATTGGGCTCTACCGCGTATAAGCAGAGCCCAAGCCGTCCTTTCCAGTCAAAACAGCAGAGCCTAGGACCCAGTCGCCGGTGTTGCCGGAGAATCAGCATTCGTAATCTCATCGCTAACGCCACGAATCTTATCGGCGATTGCAGGGCCAAGCAGTCCCAAAGCAGCAATTACAGCCACTGCTACTAAAGCAATAATAAGTCCGTATTCAGCCATGCCTTGTCCCTTTTCTTCCTTTACTAACCTCTTTAGAATAGCTACCATTTTAACCTCTCCTTTCAATTCTTACCTTTGACAGTATATTTTAATGAATTTTATATCCTTTATTTTATTATATAAACTTTTTAAATAAATTACAATTCACCGTTATCCCTGGATTTGCGAATAATTTGTCCTACCTTTTTTGCCCTTTGAGTCCCATTAAAAATTCCCTTAAGTCCTAACCGCACCTTGTGACTTAAGTCCCTTATTATGTTCAGTACTTGCTGTCCGCTTTCTCTGTTTAAAGCATAAAAGCCATAACAGAAATACGCCACCACCACAATCAGCAGAATTAATTCGCCCACCTGAGTCACTCCCTCTTGCGTTGCACCATTACCTTGTGCCATTACCTTATGCAGGGAGCGAAAAAGTGATACTGTGGTGGTGGTGTGTTCCTAAAGTTCAACCAGGTGATGTTTCACCGCATATAAAACCGCCTGAGTCCGATCCTCCACCTTTATCTTCCGGAATATACTCGTGATATGGTTCTTGACCGTCTTTTCACTGATTAACAGCTCGCCGGCAATTTCTTTATTACTGTAGCCGCGGGCTAATAATTTTAAAATATCCATTTCCCGATTGGTCATGCTTTTCCCGTCTTCTTTACTCTGCCCACCCCTGGCAAGGCGATTTACCTCGGTGAAAAGCAGCTTGGTAATACTCGGATCGATTACGGAACGACCCTGGGCAACCTCTTTGATTGTCTCCACCAATTTCTCCGGGCAGATATCCTTCAGGACATAGCCGGAAACGCCTGCTCTAACCAAATCCAGAACATATTCTTCTTCCTCGTGCGCGGTTAATGCCACAATCCCGATATCGGGGAATTCGCCTTTAATCACCTTGGTTGCTTCAATCCCGTTGGTACCCGGCATATTAATATCCATGAGAATCACATCCGGTTTCAATTTTCGCGTCATATTAATGGCGCCTTGACCATCACCGGCGATATCCAAAACCTCAATATCCTTTTCCAGTTCCAGTAGTTTTCTTAAGCCTTCCCTCACTAAGGCATGATCATCGATAATAATTATCCGAATCTTAGCTTCTTTCACACCGCACCACTCCTTTAAAGATCTAAAGGCAACATTGCCACTATTTCCGTTCCTTCGCCTATTTTAGAATTGATAAACAGCTGGCCACCCAGTATCTCCATCCGTTCCTTCATGCCGATTAATCCATAATTATCAACCTTTGGCTTTCTTAAAAATTTTTGTACCTCAAAACCCTGACCATCATCCATCACACGTATCACTAACCGTTGCCCGTCATTTTCCAAAAAAACCTTAATTTGCTTAGCATGAGCGTGCTTTACAATGTTTTGCAGGGACTCCTGAATAACCCTGTATAAAGCTACTTCAACTAATGTATCCAAACGATGCTGGGGCCCGGTAAAATCACTTTGGATTTCGTACTCATCGTACCGCTCCTTTAGAGTTTCTAAATACCTACTAACCGCCGGAATTAGCCCTAAATCATCCAGCCCCATCGGGCGTAAATCGAAGATAATCCGCCGAACATCTTGTAAGCTTTTCTTCACAGCATCCTTCAGTTCAACTAATTCTTGCCGCAAACTGGATTGATCAATATCCAGGAGTTTTTCACACACTTCGGCTCTTAACACGATATTGGCCATGGATTGCGCGGGCCCATCATGTATTTCCCTGGCAATTCTTCTTCTTTCTTCTTCCTGCGTCTGAATAATTTTCGGAGCCAACTGGCGCCGCTGCATCACCACTTCTAATTGCTCATTAATGCTTTTCATGTTTCCCTCAAGATAATCAAAAATAACCCCAATTTGGGTAATTAAACCTTCGGCTTTTTCTACCGTTTGTTCAAGTTTCTTTAAACTTCGCTCCAATTCATTTCGTCTTAGTCTTAACTGTTTTTCCCGTTCCCTTAAAGAGGCCAGCTCAACCTGAAGCTCGCTGGCTTTATCGTAGGCCTGTTTTACTTCCTTTTCCGTAAAGCGCTCGAATTCCTTACTCACCTCGGCCAACCGGTAACGTGAAGCCTTTTCCAGCTTATCTACGCGATCAACATCTTTGATCGTCTGCAGTACGTTAATTTGGAGTGCTCCCAGCTCTTTCCGCAACCGTTCGGTTTCCGTGCGAGTATTCTCCACTATTTCAAAAATTTGATTTCGGCTTTGTTCTATGGCAATTAAAGTTTGTGCAATAATTTTATCCAGGTCAGGTAATTGCATAAATTCGCCCTCTATCTTATCATAATAATCTTATATTTTATGAAATTGAACATCATAAATTGAACATCATTAAACTTATTATTCTCTTTAGATTTACATTTTTCCTGCTAAACGACAAATAATATTCAAATAATCCTTTCGTCCAACAAAGAAGCGGGCTAATTCGCCCGCTTTTAACTGTTTACCTTAGTTCTTTGCACAACTTCAATTCCTTGCATAAGTTCTCAAACTTTAGAGAGGATACACCTTCGCACCCATGTTTGCCTCATTCTCCTGCGCCAGTTGAAAATCCACCCCACATTTGGCGGCATATCGCTCCTCAAGAAATTTTTTCGCCACCTGAGGAAAAATCGCATAAGAGAGTACATCTTCTTCCTTTTGCAGATAAATGCCGATTTCCCGACGCGCCTGTGCTAATTGGGGCTCAAGATAATCAGCGGGACGTCCCGTAATTGGTTGTTCATCACCAATGATGCGCCTTCTTATTTCCTCGTTTACCGGAGTAGGTGTAGCCCCATAGAGCCCCCGCATGTAATTCCGCACTTCATTGGTAACCATCGTATACCTGCCCATTAAGACATTCAACACTGCCTGTGTGCCTACAATTTGACTGGTGGGAGTAACTAACGGGGGATACCCCAGCTCTTCTCTGACCCGCGGCACTTCCGCCAAGACATCCGGCAGCTTGTCTAACGCATTTTGCTGCTGTAATTGGGAAATAAAATTAGAAAGCATGCCGCCGGGAACCTGATATAATAATACGTTTACATCTACCCCATCTTTGTATACATCAAAATCTTGATATTTTTTT
Source organism: uncultured Peptococcaceae bacterium (assembly GCA_964627885.1). Lineage (GTDB taxonomy): Bacteria > Bacillota > Peptococcia > DRI-13 > DTU073 > UBA3937. Next base: position 6,209 of record CAZVLC010000020.1, on the reverse strand, counting down.
CGCACCTCTTTAAAATAAGCTGCAATTTCCGAAAGAGGTTCCAGCTTAATCCCGGTATCGTAAGGAGTTCCCTCTAAGGTCGCTACCATCGTTTCTGTAGCAGGCTGAGACGTACCCATCGCCAAAGTAGAAATTGCCGTATCAACTACATCCGCTCCGGCCTCTATCGCCTTCAAATACATCATCGCACCCATCCCGCTGGTATAGTGCGTATGCATTTGCACCGGGAGCCCAAATTGTTTCTTTAACTCACCGACTAACTCATAAGCCGCAAAAGGTTTCAAAATCCCGGCCATATCTTTAATACAGAAAGAGTCAGCCCCTAAATTGACCAAATCCTGGGCCATCTTTAAATAATACCCTAAATCATGAACAGGACTTATGGTATAAGAAAACGCCGCTTGAACATGAGCTCCTTCTCTTTTGGCTGCTTCCATCACCTTTTGAAGATTACGCACATCATTCATGGCATCAAAAGTACGAAAAATATCCATTCCATGCGCCACAGCTTTTTTCACGAATTCCTCAACCACGTCATCCGCGTAATGCTTATACCCCACTAAATTTTGCCCCCGCAAAAGCATCTGGAGTTTCGTCTTTTTCATCACCTGTTTTAGCTTATCCAAACGTTCCCACGGATCCTCGTTTAAAAACCTCATACATGTGTCAAACGTGGCACCACCCCATACTTCCATAGAATAGAACCCAACCTCATCCATCTTTGCGGCAATTGGCAACATATCGTCTGTCTTCATTCGTGTTGCCAATAAGGATTGGTGTCCATCCCTTAATGTCGTGTCGGTGATACCCACTTGCCTCGCTGTCATGTTATCTGAACCCCCATCACTCTTTAATAAAATTTTTTTCATTCATAGCATCTACTTTATCGTCAAAACGCGAGTAATGTCAACCCTATTTTCTTTTTTCTTTTATTTTTCTTTTATTTTTTCCATTTTATATCTTTATTTTTCTCAATCCCTCATCATTACTCCCTGCAAAAAGCAGTCAACCGTTTGAGTGGCGAGTTCATTAATCATCTGTGCAGAGAGAGAAATGTCATCATATGGGTTTACCAAGTATCCTATCCCGCCATAAAAAAGGCGGGCAAAAAGTACACTATTAATTTTCCTTATTTCTCCCCTTTTTATTCCCTCCTCAAGGATCATTTCAATATAATGCAACCAACGAGTGTGTTTTTCCAGCAAATAGGTGCGAAAGCATTCGTCAAATTGCGTGATCTCCAATAGAACACTACGCGCCAGCGGGCGATAACGCTGCCAAAGCACCAAGCTAAGCCTGATTAAAATCTCTAATCTCTCCTTCGTATTATCGCCCTGGCGTATTTGATCGCGCAGGAGGGCATCAAAGTGACTTAACCCGTCTTCTAAGATTTCTTGAAAAAGCTGTTCTTTCCCGGCAAAGTACTCATAAACGGTACCTTTTCCAATGCCGGCCTCCTGTGCTATCTCTTCGATTTTCGTTTTATGAAACCCTTTTTGAGAAAAAATTGTCAATCCGGCTTCCATAATCAATTTTCTTTTCGGCAATCCCGTATGTTGTTGCTCAGACATTCCTATTCTCCTCCCACCGGGACCTTTTGCGCCGTCTCCACGGCATTTGCTTTAAATTTCTTACTCAAATTATCCGTTAGGATATAAATGCAAGGAATTAAGACCAACGTAATAAGCATAGAAAAAGTAAGACCGCCAGCCACTGCTGTAGCCATTGGCGCAGATAGTTCTGCTCCTTCTCCCTTGCCAAACATCGTCGGAAGCAACGCTAAGACCGTGGTGAGGGTTGTCATCAGAATCGGCCTTAAACGAGTCGGGCCCGCCTTTAAAATGGCTTCTTTCCGGCTCAACCCATCTCTAACCCGCAAGACATTGATATAGTCGACTAAAACAATCGCATTATTAACGACAATACCGGCCAACATAATTATCCCAATAAAAGTCGGAACGCTCAGTGTTTGCCCCATGCATAATAACGAGAAAACTACGCCGATCAAGGTCGGGGGTATCGCAAACATAATGATAAACGGATATAACAGGCCTTCAAATTGCGCCGCCAAAATCATATAAACCAGTAAAATAGCCAGGATTAAAGCTAGGGCTAAATCACGAAAGGCGCTCATCATCTCTTCATTCGCTCCGCCATATTCTATTTGCACCCCAGCCGGGAGGTGTAACCCCGACAATACCTGCTGGATTTCTTTGGTCACACTACCCAAGTCTCGGCCAAAAATCTGCCCGGTCACCGTAACTTGCCTTGCCTGATTCTGACGAACAATTTGGGTTGGTCCCGATACTCGCTCTAATACCGCGATGTCTCCAAGCGGAACCAAAGCTCCCGTAGACGACATAATCGTCAAAGCATGCAATTCATTTAAATTTTCCCGGTATTGCTCATCCAGCATGACACTGATATTTACTTCTTCCCCGTGATCACGGTATTTTGTCGCTGTAGTTCCATTAAGCGCAGTAGCCAAAAACATCGATAACTGCGTACTGTTTAACCCATATTGGGCCGCTTTTTCCCGGTTAATTTGGATTTCCAGTTCCGGCCGTCCGTCCTCAATACTTGTTTTCACTTCACGAGTCCCCTCGACTGTCTTCACTTGCGCGGCCACATCCTCGGCCAAAGCAGTTAATACTTCCAGATTATCCCCCGTCAAATTGATTTGAATCGGGGATAAGGAGGCCCCCATATTCATCTCGGAGGCGCTTATTTCGATCTTCGCCCCGGGAATACTATTACATTTTGCCCTTAATTCATCCAAAACCTGATCAATTGAACGGGTCCGCTCGTTCTTGCTAACTATTTTTCCCATTACCGTCGCACTTTCAGAGTTAGCGGATCCCCCCATCATTCCTCCGCCAACCCCCACCGCACAAAGATACCAATCCTGCTCAGGGATTTCCCGGATATACTGAACGACTAAATCTGTCACCCGTTGAGTCTCCCGCAGCGCCGTACCGTTCGGCAGCGTAATATTAATGGAATATTGGCCGCTGTCTTGTTTAGGCAAAAACTCCATCCCCACAAAAGCCAACAAGCCGCAACTAATCACAAAAAGAACAAAGGTTAGCCCCACAACCACCTTTTTGTGATTAATGGACCAGGCTAATAAAGACCGGTATTTATTCTCTAAAGCAGTGAACGCATTGCCCCATTGTGCCAAAAGACGATTTTTCCGGCCGTTTTCCTTATCCACTTTTAGTATTTTGGAGGACAACATCGGCACTAAAGTTAACGCTACAAATAAGGAAGCAACTAGCGAGAAAGAGACGGTTAACGCCAACGGTCGGAAAATTTGGGAAGACAGCCCTTCCACAAAAACAATCGGCAGAAACACCGCAATGGTAGTTAGGGTCGATGCGGTGACCGCCATGGCTACCTCATGCGCACCCTGTTTGGCTGCCTCCACACGAGACCAACCTTCCTGGCGATACCGGTAAATATTCTCCAGAATGACGATCGAATTATCCACCATCATTCCTACGCCTAGCGCCAACCCGCCTAAAGAAACCACATTCAGAGTCAGCCCGCCAAAGTACATTAAAATAAAGGTAGAAATAATCGAGATCGGAATAGCTACCCCAATAATCAAGGTACTGCGCAAATTCCGCAAAAAGAGAAAGAGAATCAATACTGCTAAAGCCGCTCCGATCATAGCATTAGAGGTAACTTCATCAACCGACATCCGAATATAGGAAGCCTGATCAAGTCCCACCACGAATTCAGTCCCTTTCGGCAAGACCTTTTTTAGCTCGGCTATTTCGGCATTAACGCCATCGGAAACCTTAATCGTATTCGCATCCGACTGCTTTTGCACGGAAACCTGCACACAGGGATCCCCATTCATAAAAACATACTGCGATTGTTCCTTGAAAGTATCTTCTACCCGGGCAATTTCGCCTAAACGAACCTGCCCCCCTTTGGCTAACGGAATCGCTAAATCTTCTATTTCCTGAATACTGCGGAATTCTCCGGTTACCCGGACGATATGTTCCTTTAAGCCTTCCTCAATAGTGCCCGCCGCTGTATTCCGGTTTTCCATCCGTAAAAAAGATACAATGCTATCCAAGCTAAGGCCATATGCTTGTAAACGCTGAGGAATTGCGGAAATACGGATTTCCCGCTGTACCCCGCCGGCTACTTCCACAGAGGCTACGCCGTTTACTCTTTCCAACCGTGGCTTAATGGTATCATTCGCCAGTTTGTCAAGACTGGTAAGGTCTACCTCTCCCCCAACTCCTAATACCATTACCGGCATCATATCCATGTTGAGCTTTAAGAGCATTGGTTTATCCACATCTTGCGGCAGCATGGCCTGAATTAAATCAAGTTTTTCTCTCATCTGGTTCATGGCAAAGTTCATATCCGTTCCCCAGACAAACTCCACATAAACCAGCGAACTGCCCTTTGAAGAAATAGAATTAATATTTTTAATGCCATTTACCGTTCCTAAGGCTTCTTCAATCGGACGGGTAACCAGCGCCTCTATTTCCTGAGGCCCCACTCCCTCGTAAGAAGTCAGGGCAATCGCCATCGGTAAATTCATCTCCGGCAGCAAATCCATTTTTAATTTACTTAAAGAGACCGCCCCTAAAAGCAATACAACCAGAAAGACCATCATGATCGTGACCGGTCTTTTGACAGAGAGGTCGGATATCCTCATTTCCCTTCACCTCTGCCTTCACCTTCGGCTACACCTTGCGCTTCACCCTTAACTTCCCCCTGTGCTTCACCTCTGATTTGGGTAGTCACCGGAGAGCCATCACTAATCCCGTATTGTCCTTCTACCACCAGCATTTCTCCTGTTTGCAGTCCCTTGATGATTTCCGCCTGATCCCCTAAAGTCAAACCTAATTCTACCGCTTTCTTTTTTGCCACCCCATTTTCCACCACAAAAACCTGCTTGGTCTTGCCATCTTCAGCATCCAATACAGCATATTGCGGAATGACGATCACTTGGTGACGCCGTTCTACGACCAGCTCCACTTCGCCATACATCCCGTCTTTCATCTTGTTTTGGGCATTTTTTAAAGTCAACGTCACGGGGAAAGCCTTACTCATGGCGTCCGCCTGGGGCGCTATCGTTTTAATCACCGCTTGGACCGGTTCTTCGGATACAGCCGTAACGCTCACCGGCATCTTCCGGCCCTTTTCCAAGCTACTCACAAAGCTTTCGCCAACCTGAATAGTCAATTCCAACTCTTCCGTATTCACAACCGTAACAAGAGGTGCAGCCCCGGCTAACTGCCCTTCCACCGCGGTAACGGAAGCAACATAACCATTAATTGTACTACTTAAAACACAATTCTCTTGCAGAAGCTGTAAATTAGTCAAGGCCGTTTCCGCTTGCTCCAATTGAAATTGCGAAATAGCTCCCGCCGCAAAAAGCTCCTTATTCCTTTCATAAGCCAACTGCGCCTGAGATAACTGTAAATCTGTTTCCCGCGAATCAAAAATCACCAAAGGAGTGCCTACCGTAACAAAATCTCCTACTTCCACCGGAACACTTATTACCTTTAACGCCGGGTTTTTCGCCGCCAGAATCACCTGTTCCTGGGCCTTCAGGATTCCTCCTAAGGGAATCTTTCTTTCCAACGTTCCTTTTTGTACCTGCTCAACCGTTACAGGAATCTTCCGTTGTTCCACGGCTGTGACCGGGGTTTGTTCCTTTTTATGCAGAAGCGTCCCTGCTGTCCAAATGATCCCGGCAACCAGCACAAGACCCAAAATAATGAATATCGCTTTCTTTCTCCCCATTCTTTTTCCCCCTCGAAAAGCTCTCCAAAATTCCGACCGAACGGTCGGTCACTAATACCTATTCTATTGTCCACATCCTTCCATGTCCATTGTATTTTAATGCTATTTGATTAAAAAAATGCTGCAAAAATTTTTTAATTTTAGAAGGAACTTCTTGCAATGGTGTACAATATTATCAAAATACACTATCATGAGATACAATCAGAAGATATCTTCTGGTTATGATAAATCTTCGACAGAATATATCTTCTCAAGGGGAGGAGCCCATGAAAAGGAAAGAGTTTATTCTCGGCCTAATTGTTGTCTTGCTTTTGTTCACGGCCTACTATTACCTCAGCCAGCTTTATTTCGAGATTATTAATCTGCCTAATTCCTTTGAACAAAATTATCCTCACGTTGTCAATATCTTTTATGTGATCTTTTTCTCTTTGCTC
>CAZVLC010000019.1:0-11834 GCA_964627885.1 uncultured Peptococcaceae bacterium | reverse complement strand
GTTAGGTGCAGTTGCTGTTTACTGTTATATAAAGAGAAATACTTATAGATTAAGGCATCAACAGTATCAATTTCCACCCGGTCATTACCGGCTCCAAACAAGGTCAAAAAATCCATTTTATCTTCTTCATCGATTTTATCATACAAATATTGGATATATTTTGCCAAGGTTTTCGTATATGTAAGCAACAAAACCGCATCATCAGGTGCAAAGCAATAATTATGCAGCAGAAAAGGAATGCGGTAAAGGGCAATCGTCGTTTTGCCCGAGCCCGCAACCCCCTTCACCAATAGATGACCTGCTGGTTTCGAAGTGACAATTCTCTTTTGTTCAGCATTCAGATACATTTATATTCCTCCAACGGTAAAATATATATTTTACGACACATACCCTTATTATAGCGCATATATTGGAAAAATAAAAATCCCGCAAAAATTGCGGAATTTTGTGTGCCGTCCTACAACTGATTGCGATATTTCTGCATCATTACTTTGAAAATCTCCGCCGTGGTAGGAGGCGTGAAGGTTATTGCATTGGCTCCCGCTTCAATTGTTTCCAAAATTGTTTCATCTGTAGGACCTCCGGTCGCAATAATCGGGATTTCCGAAAATTTTTCGCGTATTTGCCGGACAATTGCCGGAGTTTTACCCGCTCCGGAAACGTTCAGAATTCCGGCCCCGGCATTAATTCTTGCTTCAATATCTTCCTCTTCCGAAACAACGGTAACGACCACAGGGATGTCAATTCTCCGATCCAGTCTACGTACAATCAAATTACTCGTCGGAGCATTCACAACTACCCCAAAAGCCCCTTGATGCTCTGCGTCCATCGCCAGATTAACCACCCGGTTGCCAGTGGTTGTACCCCCACCTACGCCGCAAAAGACCGGTACTGCGGAGGCACTGATAATCGATTGCGTAATAATCGGCTGGGGAGTAAAAGGATAAACGGCAATCACCGCATCCGCATTGCAATTGCGAATTATCGCCACATCGGTACTGAATAATAAAGACCTAATTAACTTGCCAAAAATACGGATACCACCCACCTGATGAATGACCTCCGGCACTTTGACCATATGCTTTCTTAATCTTCCGTGTATTTCCGGAATATATCTTTCCAAACACACCCCACCCTTTCTTTCTTCTCCTTCTCCATTAACATATTCCTCTTATTAATAAACTATTGCCGACTTAATTTTCCTTCCTTACAACTGAGCGCTAAAGTAGGAAGTTCCCCTTTAAGCAATAACTCCTGCAAGGATTTTTCGTCATAGTGATGGGCAATAAAAAAATAGAGATCAGCAGTGCATCCTTCCTTAATCCTGCCTGCGTCTTCCGACCCCATCGCCGAAGCCAAATCTCCTGTTTGAAAAGCAACTAGTTGCTCCACCGGATAACTACCTTCAGCCAGCTTATTTTCATCCATCTGAAGGGGCAAAAGATATACCTTCGTATTCACAGGCAACTGTCCGCGAAGGGTTGCAAAGGTTTTTTCCGCGGTTTCCCCCCTTTGCTTGGCCACCTGTAAAAGGCTCTGCATGGCATATTCCCCTTCCTGAAAAAACAGGTATTGCGCCGGATAACGGGGATAACTGGTACAGAAAAGATGCTCCACCACCTCTTGGGTGTGCACCTGACTTAACGGAAAAGGCATAACCGTAAGACCACCCGCATCAAAAACCGGGACCTTCTTCAAACCCTTTAGCTCGTTTTCTGATACATAACCTACTTTCGCGATTTTTCCTCCCTTAATAGCAATATCACCGCGAAAAACCGCTTTTTCACCGGTGCCATCCAGAATTTGCGCATGCTTAATCACCAGATCATACGTCTGTAGCATTGTTTCTGCGGCTGACACCGGCCCTTTGTTCAGGGAAAAGAAAAAGGATAAACAAGAGAGCCCTGCGCCAATTCCCAATATTCCTAATAATATATTGATGCGCCTCTTCTTCTGCAAAAATAATCTTCCTCTCGCCTGTTTTTTCTTAATTATACCATATTTTTTAACGAAAAAGGTGAATTGCTTCTTGTAACACGTCGAAATAGCTCTCCTGAACGGCCTCCGAAATCGTGGGATGGGGGTGAATGCATTGGGCGAGTTCTTCTACCCCTGCCCCAAGCTTAATCGCCGTAACCGCTTCGGCAATTAATTCCGTAGCCGCACTACAGAAAATATGCACCCCTAAAATTTTCTTGCTCTTCGCCTCGGCGATTACCTTTACAAAGCCGCGGGATTCCCCTTCAATCTGAGCCTTCCCGTTTGCAGCTAAAGGAAATTTGCCGATGGTTAATTCAGCAGCTCCATACCTGGCACGGGCTTGCTGCTCTGTAAGCCCAACGCAAGCAATCTCCGGGGATGAATAAATACACTGTGGGATGACCGAATAATCCATTTTCCGTGGTGTCCCCAGAATATTTTCCACCGCTACTAAGCCTTCGGCCGAAGCTTTATGGGCCAACATATATTTGCCGTTTACATCACCGATTGCATAGATCGAAGGATGACTGGTTTGCAGAAATTCATCAGTCACCAGTGCTCCTCTCTCCGTCTTCAGCCCTAGTTTTTGCACATCGATTCCGGCGAAAACGGGAGCGCGCCCTACAGCCACCAAGATTTTTTCCCCTCTTACCTCTTTTGTTGCACCGTCCTGCTCAAAAACAAGCAAATCTTCCCTAATCTCTTTCGCCTTAGCTCCTAAATACAAGGTGATCCCGGTGCTTTTCAACATCCGTGCCGCTTCGACGGCAATCTCCTCATCAAAAGCCGGCAGGAGCCTTTCCTCCATCTCCACAATGGTCACATCCGCCCCTAATTCGCGGAAGATGAAAGCAAACTCTAACCCGATTACTCCCCCACCTAAGATCACCAAAGTCGCCGGAACACTCTCTAAGGCTAAGAGCTCATCACTGGTCAGCACAGAAGGGGAATCGATCCCCGGAAGCGGCAGCAAGCGAGGCTGCGAACCCGTAGCGATAATCACATGCTGCGCCCGATAGGTGTCTTGCGCCACTTGAATTACCCCAGGCTCCTCATTCATCACGGCCTGTCCGGAAACAACTGCTACCCCGTGTGTTTTTAAGAGCCCAGCTACCCCTGTGGTCAACCGATTCACTACCCGCTTTTTCCGCTGCTGTAATTTGCCTAAGTCAATCCCTACTTCCGACAAATTTATCCCGGTGATCGCTAACTCCTTATACTTTTTCAATTCTTTTAAAGCCTTGACACTTTTCAGTAAAGTCTTCGTGGGGATACACCCCCTATTCAGGCAGGTTCCCCCTAAAACATCTTTTTCGATTAAAAGGGTTTTGGCTCCTCGCTGGGCTGCTCTAATCGCCGCAACGTAACCTCCGGGGCCTCCACCAATTATCGCAATATCGTATTCCAACGTATTATTCTCTACCCCTGAAGGCACTTGCCCCACACTCCTTCTTGCCCTGTTTTCATCTCAACACCACATTTAGACTCATCGAGCCTTACTGCCATATTACCACACAGCCCCCTGTTAAACTGACCACGCGCAGCGGTTTTTTGTTAACAGACCTTCGAAGACGAAGCCCGCTAACCTCGCCTTCCTGTTGTGCACATCCCCACCAAGCAGAAACAAAGCAGACTCACATTACCTGCCAGGCTATTCACGTGAAGCGGTTTTTTGTTAACAGACCTTCGAAGGCGAAGCCCGCAAACCTCCTGCTTTCCTGTTGTGGCTGGGTGCTGCCGGAAGGTGACTAGCGAAAGTCAGCGAAACGTGCTTACGAAGGCGAGGCCAGTTATGCCGAGGGGCAGACAGGACGTCTGCACCAGGGCGAACTGAGCATGGAGGCGAATTGAGCCCGTTCGGCATTACTCCGAGCCGAGTTTAGCACGTTCTGACTTGAGCTTCGGAAACCTGAAGGCAGCCCCAGCCACAACAGCTGAGCCTTCGTATTAGTCTGTTAGTCTGTTAGTTTCTGCTTCAGCAACCCATTGACGACCCCTGGGTTCGCCTGCCCCTTGGTTTCCTTCATGATCTGCCCAACCAAAAACCCGATGGCCTTTTCTTTCCCGGCGCGAAAATCCTCAACGGATTGGGGATTCGCCGCCAAGACCTTGTCGATAATCGCACCTAAAGCCCCCGTATCGGAGATTTGCACCAATCCCTTTTCCTTGATAATATCCTCCGCAGCTTTGCCGGTTTTAAACATTTCCTCAAAAACCACCTTGGCAATCTTCCCGCTGATTTTCCCTGCTGCCTGGTTTTCCAGCAAGGACGCCATTTTCGCAGGAGTAATCTTGCTTTCCTGCACTTCCAGCCCCTCCGCATTTAACAGGCGCAAATACTCACCCATGATCCAGTTCGCCACCGTTTTCGGCTCATTAAATAACGCCACCGTCTGATCAAAGAAATCAGCCAAATCCCTACTTCCCGTAATAATCCCGGCATCATAGTCAGATAGCCCCAGCTCGCCAACCAGCCTTTCCCTTTTCGCGTCCGGTAGCTCCGGCAAGGAAAGCTTGATTTCTTCTACCCAGGCAGGTTCCAACACAATCGGTGTCAGGTTGGGATCCGGGAAATACCGGTAATCATCGGCCTCCTCTTTCGTCCGCATTGAGGAAGTGATCCCTTTTTCCTCATCCCAGCCCCGGGTTTCCTGGATAATCCTTCCGCCCTCCTCCAGAACCTCCCGTTGCCGTCCTATTTCATATTCAAGAGCCCTTAATAAGGATTTAAATGAATTCATATTCTTTATTTCCGTCTTTGTCCCCAGTTTAAACGAACCTACCGGGCGCAAGGAGATATTCGCATCACAGCGTAACGAGCCCTGCTCCATCTTCACGTCAGAAACGTCAACATATTCCAAAATAGCCCTGAGCTTTTCCAAATAGGCACGGGCCTCTTCGGGAGAACTCATGTCAGGTTCGGAAACAAGCTCAATCAGACCCATGCCGGAACGGTTGTAATCTGCCAGAGAATACTGGGAAGAAGTGATCGTGTTCCCACTATGAAGCAGCTTTCCGGCATCCTCTTCCAAGTGAATCCTGTTCAGCCGGACCTTTTTCTTTTTCCCGTCTACTTCAATTTCCACATAACCCGCTTTACAAATGGGGTATTCAAACTGGGAAACCTGATAAGCGCTGGGCAAATCCGGGTAAAAATAATGTTTGCGGTCAAATTTACTATACGGCTGTATTTCACAATTCAGGGCCAAACCGGCACGAACAGCATACTCCACTGCCTGTTTATTCATCACCGGCAAAGTCCCCGGAAAACCGAGACAACCGGGACAAACATGCGTATTTTCCTCCCCGCCGAACTCCGTAGTACAGGAACAAAATATCTTGGTTTTCGTCTTTAATTCCGCATGAACCTCCAACCCAATTACTACTTCATACTCCGTACTCACTTACTTCCCCCCCTTTACTACAGGACTTGGTTGCGTTAAATTAGTATTCTGCTCTAGAGTATACGCAACTCTGAGGATGGTTCCTTCACCGAAGGCACGTCCCAGCAATTGCAGTCCAACCGGACGGCCGTGAACCATCCCGAAAGGAAGAGAAAGAGCCGGTATTCCCGCCAGATTAGCCGGACAGGTTAGGGCATCTGCTGCCCGATATCCCGTTGCCGAAGCTTCCTTCCCTTTATCCCCCAAATTAAAAGCTACTGTAGGCGTTGTTGGGGTAAGCAAACAATCATATTTTTGAAAAATCTGCTCAAATTCCTCCTTGATCAAGGTCCGCACCTTCATTGCCTGCAGATAATAAGCCTCGTACTGCCCGGAGCTCAACACATAGGTCCCGAAAATAATCTGCTTTTTGGCCTCTTCGCCAAAGCCTTCACTACGGCTTCTTTTATACATAGAGAGAAGATCTTCTCCCTCTACCCTTAGACCGTACCGTACCCCGTCATAGCGGCCTAGATTAGAGCTAACCTCAGCGGCAAGAATGATCTTGTAACAGGAATAAGCATATTCCGTATGCGGCAAAGAAACCTCTTCACAAACAGCGCCCAATTCCTCCAGCTTCGCTGCCGCCTGCCGGAGATAAGCCGTTATCTGCGGATCAATTCCCTCTTGTAAATATTCCTTAGGTAAACCAATTTTTAAACCTTTGACATCGTTAACCAGATAACCGGTAAAGTCCGCCTTGTTATCGCTACTGTTTTTTAGATTTACCGAGGTGGAATCCTTACTATCCCGGCCATAAATAGTCTCCATGACTAAAGCACAGTCGGTCAAATCCCTGGTGAAACACCCTGCCTGGTCCAACGAAGAGGCAGTTGCGATCAGACCATAACGAGATACTAACCCATATGTAGGTTTCAAACCAATTACACCACAGAAAGAGGCCGGCTGACGAAGTGATCCCCCCGTATCAGAGCCAAGGGCAAAAACCGTCTCTTGTGCTGCTACAGCCGCTGCCGCACCCCCGCATGCCCCACCCGGTACAGCTTCCTGATCATAAGGATTGCGGGTAGGGAAAAAGGCCGAGTTTTCTGTAGAACAGCCCAGTCCGAATTCATCCAGATTACATTTACCTAAAAGGACCGCCTCCGCCTGCTGCATTTTTTCCACTATCGTAGCACTATAAGGAGGTCTATAACCTTTTAACATCCGCGAAGAACAAGTCGTTTCAATTCCCTCGGTGCACAAATTATCGGAAAGCGCCAGGGGAATTCCCGCCAGCGGTTGCAGCTGTTCGCCCCTGCTCCTTTTTTCGTCAATTTTTTTAGCCTTTTGCAAAGCCTCTTGGCTAGTCACCGTAACAAAGGCTTGCAGTTGCTCCTCATTTTGCTCAATGCGCGCCAAATATTCTCGCACTAATTCTTCACTGCTAGTTTCCTTTTTCTCTAAAAGCCCCTGTAATTGATGGGCAGTTAGTCCTAATAAAGATGATGATGACAAAAAAATACCCCCTCTCACCGGCTTTGGTCAAATTCAAAGAATCCGTGGTACCTTAAAACAGCCCTTTTCTACTTCCGGAGCATTAGCTAATACTTTTTCCTGCGCTAAGCTCTCCTCCGGTTGATCCTCTCGAAAAACATTCTGCAAGGGAAGAACATAAACCGTTGGCTTTACCTTACTTGTCTCCACCTGCTTAAGAACTTCAGCCTGCTCTAAAATTTTCTGTATGGCTTGCGTTATCGCAGACCCTTCCTCTTGCTTTAATTCCAAGCGGGCTATTTCTGCTACACTCTGCACATCCTGGACTGTAATTCCCACATTTATTCACCTTCCCTTATATCTTAGAACTCATCAATAAGCACCAAAAAAGCTACACAAGAATTATATCAAATTTATACGAAGGGTTACAACAATACCCCTTTAATCAATTTGATAAATTCCCCTTCTGTAAGAATACGCAGGGAAGAACCGCCTCCCTCAACTATGGCCTGCGCTTTGTCCAATTTCGAACCGGCATTCTCTCCCGCCAGCACATAATCCGTTTTTTTACTGACACTGCCGGCCGCATGGGCTCCTAAATCAACCAGCAACTTTTCAATTTCCGCACGGCTGTATTGCTGTAAGGTTCCCGTTACGACCACCGTTTTCCCGGTAAAAGGATTCTCCTGTACTTCCCCTCCCTGGTAAACGGGGGTTACTCCTGCCGCCAAAAGCTTTCGGATACTTTGCCGAATCTTTTCATCGGCAAAAAACGTGATAATGCTCTCCGCAACAATTTCCCCAATATCCGGAATCTGTAAAAGCTCCTCCCGGCTTGCGGTTTCGATCCGGTCTAATGACTGAAAATATTTGGCCAGATCAAGCGCCGTTTTTTTACCGACGTTGGGAATCCCTATCGCATAAACAAACGCTTCCAATGTACAATCTTTACTTTTTGCAATCGCCGTCAGCAAATTAGCGGTCTTCTTTGCCTGGAACTTCTCTAAACTCAGCAGCTCCTCGCTTTTTAGCATATATAAATCGGAAAGCTCCCGCAGCTCTAACTGCTCAAAAAGCTGCTCCGCTGTCTTTTCACTGAACCCCTCAATATTCATGGCATCACGACTGGCAAAATGCACAATGCTTTTCACCAGCTGGGGCTTGCAGGAAAGGGAATTCTCGCAGAAAAGATGCACCCCGTCCCGGACCAGCACTGCCCCGCACGCCGGGCAGTGCGTTGGTGCCTCAATCGGTACCGTCTCCCTTTGAGCTGTTTCCCCCTGCGCCGTTTCCGCTGACTCTTCCGCTACCCCCGTTATTTCCGGGATCACATCATTGGAGCGGCGCACAAAAACCTGACAGCCGATACTGACTCCTTTACGAGCAATATCATCCAGATTATTCAGCGTGGCCCGTTTAATGGTTACCCCGCCGATTTCCACCGGTGCAAGAAGCGCGGTTGGTGTTACTTTACCCGTCCTTCCCACGTTCCACTCCACCGCAAGCAAAGTAGTCACATCATCCTTCGCCTCAAACTTATAGGCAATAGCCCAACGCGGAAATTTGATCGTATAACCAAGCATTTCCCTGGTCCGCAAATCATCTACCGCAATCACTACCCCATCAATGTCAAAATCCAGTTGTTCCCGCATCGCCGCAACCTTTTCAATTTGGGCAATTACTTCCTCCATACTGTGGCAACGCTGTTGAAAGTCATGGACCGGCAACCCTTCCCGCGCTAAAAAGCCGAGTATCTCGCTATAGCTGTTGACAGCCAGCCCTTCCCGGTAACCAATATCATAGAAAAAAGCAATCAGTTTGCGCCGGGCGGTTTCCCGCACATCAAGGTTCCGTAAGGCTCCCGCCGCTCCATTCCGTAAATTCTTCAAGGGCACCGACGCCGTCCCATTATAGGCCGCAAAAGCTTGTTTGGTCATCAGCGCTTCCCCGCGGATTTCCAAGAGGGACCGCTCCTGAATCCGCCAAGGAATCCCTTTAATTGTCTTGGCCTGAGCCAGAATTTCCTCGCCCACTTCTCCGGTCCCGCGCGTGGCCGCATGAACCAGTTTTCCCTCTTCATATGTCAAATTAATCGTCAAACCATCAAATTTCAGCGTCACAATATATGTAAGCGGCGGCAAGACAGCCTCTGTCCCAACATCATCGGCAAACAAGCTACCGGTCTGGCCATATTCGTCCGCCTTCCCCACGGGCGAATTATTGAACCGGATACGAGTATTATACTCTTCCCGTGCCTTTCGCAAACGGCTCTCCCAAGCAAACAGCTCCCCATAGCTTTGCGCCTTATCCAGACTCCAGAGCCTGCCCTTGTGCGCATGCTTCTTAAACTCCTGCAGAATCACATCGCCCACCCGCTGTGTAGGCGAATCAGGCAACACGATCCCGGTCTCCTGCTCCAGCTTCCGTAAACGGTCGTAAAGCCGGTCATAATCCGCATCGCTAACACTGGGATTATCTAAGGCATAATATTCATGCGCATACTGATTTAACTGCACCACCAGCTCCTGCATCTTTTGCCGCCAATCCTCAGATGGACCCATAAATATCTTTCCCCCCTTACCAAACAAGACTTACAAGACTAGCTGTATCTGCATCAGGCATAACATTATCATAATAGCTCCGCAAATATGGCTCAACGGATTTTCTTTAAAGGTGCATATTTTGCAAGTACCGTTTTTACCCCTTGATTTGGGAACGCAATCTTTAACTCCATATCCCCGCCCTGGCCTTTCGCCGCTACCACGACACCTTCGCCCCATTTTTGATGAAACACCTTGTCCCCCAGCACAAAAAGCTGTCCGGCACCGCTACCACTATCCACTGCGTTAGCAAAAGCGGCCGCGGGTTCCCGCACCCCAGTACCAGCTCCGCCTGCCTTTCCGTTAGAGCCTCTTCCATTATTGCTACCCCAGCCACCGGTGTTTCCGGAACCAGCTCCGGCTCCGGCTCCGGCCCCGGTACTACGACCCACCCAAGTTGTCTCAAAAAAGCCCGGTTTTCTATATTCTTGCCAAAGGTGTTCCGGAATCTCCCCCAAAAACCGCGAAGGAGGGTTCATACTGGTCCGGCCATACAAACTGCGCCGTTCCGCATTCACCAAATATAACAGCTTTTTCGCTCTTGTTATTGCCACATAACAAAGGCGCCGTTCCTCTTCTAGTTCGCGCTCCTGGTAAAACGAGCGGGCATGCGGAAAAACCCCTTCCTCCAGTCCCACCAGAAAAACACAAGGGAACTCCAAACCTTTGGCCGAATGCATCGTCATGACAACGGCTGCCTCATCCTCGTCGTCCAACTTATCTAAATCCGTAACTAAAGAGACTTCACTTAAAAAATCTACTAAGGAGGGTTCTTCGGCATTTTGATCATACTCCCGGGTCTTCGTCAAAAATTCGCGCACGTTTTCCTGCCGGTTCACTGCTTCTTCTGTCTTTTCACTAAAAAGCTGCGCCCAATACCCGCTTGCTTCGATGATATGCTCCGTTAACGCCGTTACCGTCTCCTTTTCCGCCAATTGATGAAAGTCATCCATTAATTGCACAAAATATTCCACCGCCGCCGCGGTTTTGCCACCCAAACCCAACTCCGCGTAAGCCTGCAGGGCCTCATAGATGGAAATTCCCTGTGCACGGCTGTATTCCTCAATTTTCGTTACAGTTGCCTCGCCAATCCCCCGCCGTGGCTCATTGATAATCCTTTTCATGCTGATACTGTCGCGGGGATTGGCAATAAACTTCAAATACGCCAAAACATCCTTAATCTCTTTCCGCTCATAGAATTTAACGCCACCCACAATCTTATAAGGGATCCCCGCCCGGATAAACCATTCCTCCAACGGCCTCGACTGAGCATTTGTCCGTACCAGAGCCGCACAGTCCCCGTACTTTGCTCCTTCCTGCCGCAACTCATTAATCCGCTCTACGACAAAAGCGGCCTCATCACTTTCATCATTAGCAACATAACGCACCAAAGGATCGCCTTCCGGATTTTCCGTCCACAACGTTTTCCTTTTACGCCCTCTGTTATTTAACACTACTGCATTAGCAGCCTCCAAAATCACCTGAGTAGAGCGATAATTCTGCTCCAGCTTGATTACTTTCGCTTGCGGATAATCCCGCTCAAAATCCAGGATGTTCTGAATATCGGCGTAACGAAAGCCGTAAATAGATTGGTCATCATCCCCTACCACACACAGATTTTGGTATTTTTGTGCTAAAGCATTTACTAAAACATATTGCGCATGATTCGTATCCTGGTATTCATCAACCATAATATAGCGAAACCGCTCCTGATACTTCGCCAAAACCCCGGGCTCCTGTTGAAAAAGGCGCACCGTTAGCATCAGCAAATCATCAAAGTCAAGGGCATTATTCCTCTTTAAACGCTCTTGATAAACGGTGTATATTTCTTGGCATTTCTCTTCATAATAATCACTGCATTCTTTCGCCGCCATAACCGGGGTCAAAAGGCGGCACTTAAATCTGCTAATCGCGCTTAATACCGCATTGGGCGTAAATTTCTTGTCTTCCAGATTAAACTCCTTGATAATACTCCTGACTATCGCAAGCTGATCCTGACTATCATAAATAACAAAATTATTCGTGTAACCCGGCAAGTGAGCAATTTCCCGGTGTAATATCCGAACACACGCCGCGTGAAAGGTCATCACCCACATCTCTGCACTGACTGAGCCCAGCAATTTCGCCAAACGTGCTTTCATTTCTTCAGCTGCTTTGTTCGTAAAAGTGATTGCTAAGATCGACTCAGGGGCAACGCCATTGGTCCGCAAAAGCCGCAGTAGCTTCGCCGAAAAGCAGTCTGAGCCGGTCGCAGTGCTTACTGATATCTTTAGGGCTGCTTGTGTTGCTTGTACTGTTTGTGCTGTCTGGGCGGCCTGCGTCGACGTCGCTTGCGTCCTTCTCGTCTCCAACCACGCCCGCATTTCGGCCAGGT